>CAYUAL010000036.1:0-12175 GCA_964442815.1 uncultured Alphaproteobacteria bacterium
AGGGCCTGCATCGGCAAATCCGTAAATACACAAAAACGAAGGGCGCTTTTACCAGTGAAAATGTCTTGTTAAAGCTTCTTTTTTGTGCCATTAATCATATTATAAAAATGGTTCAGCCCTTACACAACTGGGCTTTAACTGTATCTCAATTGGATATCTTCTTCCCAGGTAGGTTATCCTTGAGATAATTAGATGACACACTTTATTGAACGTTCTCTCCTATTGCTCTTTTCTGCAAATCAAAAGAAGACCGAGAAAGCCTTAACTCTACCCATATAGCATCCAAAGCAGCCACTAAGCCATCTATCATTTGCTGAGTATGAACAGGCGAAGGTGTAAGACGAAATCGCTCTGTCCCTATAGGAACTGTAGGATAGTTTATAGGCTGCACATAAATATTATATTTCTCGAGAAGAAGTGTAGCTGCATGGCGGCATAAATGTGCTTCTCCTAAGAGAACAGGAACAATATGACTAGGGTTATCTAAAAAAGGAATAGCATGGTCTTTTAATCTTTTTTTCAAATATTGCACTTTTTTTTGATGCAAGGCTCTTTCAAAATTGCTTTGTTTTAAATGCTGTATGCTTGCCAAAGCTCCCGCTATAACAACGGGAGGAAGCGCTGTTGTAAAAATAAAAGAGGGAGAGAAGGATCGAATAAAATCAATAATAAGACGAGAGCTTGTTAAGTAACCTCCATGTAATCCAAAAGCTTTACCTAGAGTACCCGTAATCAACGTAAGACGATCAGAAAACCCTAGTTCCTCTGCAATACCTCCCCCTCGATCTCCGTATAAACCAACAGCATGAACTTCATCGAGAATGGTAAGAGCATTATAAGTATCGGCTAAATCACAAAATTCCTTAATAGGAGCAATGTCTCCATCCATAGAGTACACTGACTCAAATGCAATAACCTTAGGGGCGTCAGGATCTTCTATTTGTGCTTCTTTTAAAAGACGCTCTAAATCGCGAACATCATTGTGTTTGAAAATGCGCTTTTGAGCCCGACTAACCCGCATGCCTTTAATCATGGAAGCATGATTCAGTTCATCTGAGAAAATAATGCAATTAGGAAGTTTACCACATAAAGTTTCGAATACTGCCTCGTTAGCCACAAACCCTGATGTACAAACCAAAGCGGCTTCTTTTTGATGAAGATCGGCTAGTTCTTGCTCTAAAAGGATATGAAAGTGCGTAGTTCCTGAAATATTACGGGTTCCGCTTGCACCTGCACCTACAGTATCCAAAGCCTCATGCATAGCATTTAGCACGGCAGGATGTTGGCCCATGCCTAAATAATCATTGCTACACCAGACAATGACTTCTTGAGGTGATTGTGAAGAACCAGAGCCTCTATATAAGGCCTTTGGAAATTCTCCTTTTTTGCGTGCAATATCCGCGAAATACCGATAATTCCCTGTTTTTTTCCATTCTTGAAGACGATCTTGGAAAAAAGACGTATAGTCCATGAAGCAACTTCCCTAGTTGAAAGAAAGACGCTCCACAATATCAAATATTCAAAAAAAGCATAGCCAAAATTTTTGGCTTTTTTATATTTTACAGATTGAGAAAATAAGGAAGAAGTGGGGGCGTTCTGTTGCCCGGTGCCCCCGGCCCGCGTATATCATTTTATGTCTGATATAACAGTATTAAGCAGCTGCTGCTACAGCTCCGACGAAGTTGTCGTTTATTGCTGCAACCCGCATGCTATTATCGTTGGCATTTATATCCAAAGCCCGTTACGGTGGACAATTCCGAGTGAAAAGTAGTACCTTTATTACGCACGTCGATCCTAGTTCACCCCCCCTAAGAAAACCGCTAAGTCTTTAATTTGGTGGAGGTGCCGGGTACCGCCCCCGGGTCCGCTACGCCTATTCCGTATACCGTTTATCACAATAGTTGGTTACCCAACACTTATAATATAAGACTTCTACAAAAGAATTTCCAGTTTTTTTCTTAAATTTTCTTAAAAATGTTTTAAATATTCGACTATTTTGTAAAACATAATTGGATTCAATTGGAAGAGATGGTTGTTTTTCTTTCTTCTTGTGTATTACTCTAGTTACAGAGCACTTTGAACATGGGCTCTAATGGCGGGTCCTCATCCCACTACCTTTGAGAAAGCTCTACCTTGCACCTATTTTTGATCCCGGTATGGACACAGACTACTCTTTCTAAATCTCTTGAGCATAGGGTTCCATAACCTCATGAGGATTGATGTGTTGATTATCTAAAAGCTTCAATAACCATTGGTAGCGCATATCCATACGCTGTGCATTTCTCGGTAATCCTGCTACAATTTAGGAAGTATTGACTGTTTGCAAATGCAGAATCGTTGTATTGTCTCGCTCAGATTCTCTCGCTGGGTCTTGCGCTGCTTAGGTAGCTTAGCGTACATGCCTTGGGCAATCCCTTGTGCCAGCCCTCTTAATCCTTTTTCCATCTTTTGTGCTCCCTTTTTGAAGCACTATACTCCTTCTCCCCTAAAACTGATAGGTGTTAAGCTAGGATTGTTCTGTTATAAATTATAAAGGAAGATGAAATAGCACAAAGTGACACTTCCTGTTCTCCAGAACTTTCCTTCTTTAAATAGACAAAGAGTTATCGACTGTTTCCTTTTTTATCTCAACAAAAAAGGATTTCAGGTTTCAAGAGCAGAATTTGAAAAAAAATATGTATCAAAAGCTGACTATCAGGCATTATTTTTTCTCTAATAATTAGGCATGAGAGTATTTGATTTAGTATTTTCAATGGCCTGCGTGTATACTTTTCCACCTCTTTTTAAGATACCAAAAACGGGAACTTTCCCAGTGTCTCCTCGTCCTCGTTTTCCTTCTTGCTCTTTTTTCTTTAATTTACGATGCTTTACATACATTCTTCCATCCCAACTTTTTCAAGTCAGGTGTCAGCCCCAAATTTTATTTTTTGGCGAGATAATTTTTGATCTTGATCAATCAACTTATGAAACATTTTCTCTATGTTTTTAAGAAATTATTTTTTGTTCATGCTCAAAAAAGGTTACAAATGATAAGATTAGGATATAGTACAAGTGGACTGACAAATTTAGATTTAACTAAGGCCATAGGAAGTATTAAAAATGCCGGTTATTCTGATATTGAGCTCTCTTTCCATAAGAAACAATTTAACCCATTCCAGGTATCTTATCGAGATCTAACAAGTCTAAAAAAAGAATTGAAACAGAATCATATAGCCCCTGCTTGCGTTTCTCCGCCAACATTTTTTTTTGAACCAGCGCGTCCTCATGATCCTTCAATGATATGCGTTGATCTCTCTGGGAGAAAACGACGAATCCATCTTATTAGAAAAGCCATCGAGATCGCAAAAGTTCTGGAAGCTCCTATTGTAAATTTTGGCAGCGGATTTATCCGAGATGATCATAGCTTAAATCCATCCATAGACCCGCAAGAGTTGTTGATTGATAGCATCCAAGCATGCCTTGAAGACATTGAGGATGTTATCTTAACGATTGAACCTGAACCCGGAATGTATATTGAGACTTTAGAGCAAGGAGTGAATCTTGTAAGAAAGATCAATTCAAAAAACTTCCAATTACAAATTGACTTATGCCATGCATTTTGTTCTGAAAAAAACTATATTAAGGCGATTGAAGAAGCAGCTCCCTATACTAAATATTTACATGTTGCTGATACGGCAGATGGTTGCAATGTGAAAGTTATTACTTTTAAAGATAACATGCAATATAACCTGGCATTTGCAAGTTATTTGATTTATCTTCCAGAGACTGCTGATTTTCTTTTTGTGGGTCAAAAGCATGCTTTTTACTTTTATGACAATCCTTTAACCGCACAAGAAAAAAATAAGATTGAAAAAATAGCCCATAAAATTAATCATTGTGAAGAAGTTTGTTATATCGATTATAACAATCTTTATATGGGGAAATCTACATACGATTCAGAAATTCATACCTATGCAATTTCTATTCCCCACATTAATTTTTATGTGATTCAAAGAATTAACCCTATCATACACTTTCTTAGAGTCACCCCAAGTCCAGAAACAGAGCAACCAATTCTTCAGAACAAAGTGGCAAATACCTTAACGGGTAAAGTCCATTACCATGATGTCCCGGGAAGAGGGCAAATAGACTTTTCGGCTTGCTTTAAAACTCTCAAAGATCATTCCTATACTGGAAGCGCTATTTTAGAACTTTATCACCATGTAGATGATTGGCAAGTGGTCTTGCATGAAAGCTTTCAGTCTATATCCAAGAGTTTGCAAGAAGCATAAGGAAATCAGAAAATGATGAATCTTCAGAAAATGGGCTGGGATCCTAAAACCTTTAGTGAACTTGATCATCAAAAAGTTCGCGCTCCTTATATACGCCTTGCTTCTTACGTTTTCGGAGAAAAGGGAGATGTCATTTATAACTATGATCTGCGAATAATGCAACCCAACAAGACATTTTTAAAAACAAAAGTCCTGCACACTCTAGAACATTTATTTCTAGCAGGTTTTCGAAAATATATGCCTGAAAAATTCATTTGTGTTGCTCCTATGGGATGTCAAACAGGATTCTATCTTGTTTTAATAAATGAAGGAGATGCGGAAAATATTATCACGGCTTACAGCAATATCTTGGAAAACATTGTCCATGCAGATTCTGTTCCATATGCAAATATAGAAGATTGCGGACAATACTTACATCACAATTTGACAGAAGCACAAAAAGTGGTAGAAACATTACTCACACAAAAACAAAAATGGAGATCAGTATTTTGAAAAATAGCTCAAAATGCTGGAGAATAGCCCAACAAAAACCTATTCAATACGATATTATTCGCTATGACGGGTTATTTAAAACATCCAATAATATTTTGTTTAATGACAAGAACAGTAAAGGATTACGTCGGCTCATTGTCGTTGACCATACCGTCTGCAAGTTTTTCTCATTTAAAATTCATGAGTACTTCTGGAAAAGAAAGATCCAAACAAAAATCATCCCTATAAAAGCAGGTGAGAATAATAAATCAATAGAAAACTACCTTGCCCTATTAAGAGAACTAGACGCTTTTCCAATAAATCGCCGTAATGAACCTGTCATCGCGATTGGCGGAGGAGTTATAACAGATCTGGTCGGGTTTGTTGCCAGTACCTATAGACGGGGAATTCCTCATATTTATATCCCAACCACACTTATGGGATACATCGATGCAGCTCTTGGCATAAAAACAGGTATTAATTTCCAAGGTCACAAGAATAGAGTCGGTACTTTTGCTCCTCCCCAAAAAGTGATTTTGGATAAGACATTCCTCAAAACCCTTAGTGAGCGTCACCTTCTCAATGGTATAGGAGAAATTTTAAAACTTGGCATCATTAAAAGTTCATTATTATTTTGCCTACTAGAAAATCATGGCAAGCAGTGTATTGATTCTAAATTCCAGGATGATACTGGTAACTTTATTTTAGAGAGTGCTGTAGAGAGTATCATTGAAGAGTTAGCGCCGAATTTATTTGAAGAGAACCTGGAGCGACCCGCTGATTTCGGTCATACTTTCAGTGGGTTTCTGGAGATGCAAGAAGAGCTAAACCTCTTACATGGTGAAGCAGTTGTTATTGATTGCATCTTTTGCTCCTTTTTAGCCTATAATAGAAATCTATTACGGTTGGATGAACTAAAGAGAATTCTCACATTGGTACAAGATTTAAACCTTTTTAACAACCCTGGTGATTTAAACCCTAAGCTTCTGTGGGAATCCCTTATAGAAAGGTCTTACCACAGAAACGGTTTGCAGCGCCAACCCTTGCCCTCAGCAATTGGCGAACATATTTTTATAAATGATATTCAATTTGAAGAGATACTAGCAGCATGTTATTCTTTTAAAGAATGGATTTATCAAGTATATCCGCAATACGAAAGCATTTCATCAAATACAACAACCGGGGAGACAGAAACATCAAGCGAAAGATCAAAGTATGAGAATAAATAATCTCTCGTTATCTTTTTTTCGAAGAATTTATCATTTCCAAATAAAATCTTCTTCATTAAGATTCAGTAAGAAGTTAAAGTTATTTTTTGCCCTTTCTCGAATATATCATGTCATTCTGGATATCGCAGCACCTGCGTTCTGCACTATCCTATGGTTAGGCGAGTTACCATCCCCACGTGTTATTATCATAGGGACGCTAACAGCTCTTTCTGGTTATCTTTCTATTTATTCCTTAAATGATATTATTGGTCTGCAAGCAGACAAGGAAAAATTTTCTTTAGGAAAGGCAGCCTCCGGGTATTCTGTTGAGGCAACAGATTATCACCATCCCCTTGCCAGAGGTTTATTGAGCTACTATGCCGGATTAGCGTGGATGATCTTTTGGTCTCTTGGAGCGATCATAGGAGCCTACTCTTTAAATCCTATGATCATTCTTATCTTTATTATTGGCGGGATATTAGAATTTATTTATTGTCGTTTATTAAAAGTAACACATTGGCGTTTTATCTTAAGTGGTTTTGTTAAAACCTGTGGTCCTATGGCCGCTGTTTTTGCTGTAGATTCTTTTCCTTCCAGCAAGTTGCTTTTATTGTTTTTCTGGGTTTTCTTATGGGAGATTGGAGGACAAAATATTCCTGCAGATTGGAACGATCGAAAGGAAGACCTACGTTTAGGGGCAAAAACAATAGCTATACGATTTTCCCTTCAAAAAACATCCCTTATCATTCTCATAAGCCTTATTTTTACAATACTACTCAGTTGTCTTTTGCCTTTGCTAACACCATTAAATTTGAGTTATATCTATATAATTGGTAATCTTGGTATTGGCTATTATTTATTGCTTCGACCTGCTATCAACTTTTATAAAATAAATGATGGCTCTTACGCTACCAGGTTGTTTGATAGAGCGAGTTACTATCCCCTTGCACTCCTTATTTTAATATCAATCCATTCTATCATATTCTGGGACTAAACAATTAGCCTCTAAAAAAGAAACTATTTCTGTATGGTATTTTTGAAGGGAGCTTTTTCTCTTAAACTTGAGAAGGGGCTTCTTCTCCTTTTTATGCATACTGCTGAACTATCTTTCTCTGTTTTACGGCCTCTTCCTGTAACACGAGATATCTCATGTTGGCTCTTTCCTTGCTGCCATAGCGTCAATATTGTTGTGTGCATCGTATATCATTGGTTGCTCCATAATGATTCTCATTATGGAACTTCAGTTATCTTCTTTCCTACCTTTTTAGGGTGGGGGATTTTTGACGCTCCTTACATGGGGATTTCACTGTACCAATGACAGTTCTCAGACTTTAAGATCGAGGCTTTGGTCTTGAGGAAAGCCAGATGAAACATGCAGATCACCTTAATCGGTTGGTCTTGATGCTTAAATTGCTCTCTACTGGGCTGTCTCAATAGGGTTGTGGGTTAAGGAGAATGAAAGGCACGTCCACCAAAAAAACTGAAAACCAGAGAAATGCTCTAAGATCTGCTCCCTCCTTGTTTGCCAGGGGACTTAGGTATCTCCTTTATGCCATGAATCCTCCTTTATCCCTTCTTTGTGGCCTACTCAACAAAACTGATAGATGTTAAAGTCGAGAATTGAAGAAGGGGTTTCCATTTTTAAAAGAGGTATATTGGGGAACAGATGGAATATGGTCTGATGGGTATTTCGTATCGACGGTAGGGATAAATGAACATATTATAAGGAAATATATAGAAGAACAAGGAAAGGAAGATTCAGAGCAATCGCAGTTTGTACTTGCTTGAAAGGCGACGCAGATACCACGGGCGTAAGCGCGTGGAGATTTACTATCCTTTTTTTGCTTCTTTTTTATTCTTTCTTTAGAAAGGCACTTTACCTCAGTTCCTTCTTTTTGCTAATATTTAGATGCGCCAAGCGTAGAAACACTTGGCAATGTCAATTTTTTTATTATGATTAATTTTTAAAACTGCTAACTTGATCCAAATCAAGTTAATCAAAAGGGCTAAAATGTCGGGGTTCTGGATATCTCTACTTTTGTTTCTCGGTTCTCATATGGCGGTCACGCAGCCAGTTATAAAAAACTTCTTGATTCGTAGTATTGGTGAACGTTCTTATCTCATCTTATATTCAGCTTTAAGTCTGATCCTGCTTGGTTGGTTAATTCAGGAAGCCAGGCAAGCACCACGCGTGTTTCTCTGGCCTTGGGTTCATAGCCTCTATTGGGTTCCAAACATTGTTATGCCCTTGGTTTTTATCTTGCTGGTTGCCGGGTTTATTGTCCCTAATCCTCTATCTATCGCTTCGAAAAGTGAAGGATTTAATCCTGAAAGACCGGGGTTGATCGTAGCTTTGACCCGCCACCCGATCTTGTGGAGTTTCTTCTTATGGTCATCTTCTCACCTGATTGTTAATGGCACGTACCCTCTTGCTCTTATGTTTGCCATATTCTCGCTTTTTTCTCTAATGGGGTTGAAACTAATCGACAAGAAAAGAAAACGCGAACTGGGAATAGAGAAATGGCAAAAACAAGCTCGCCACACACACTCGCTCTTATTTTGTTCGAAGGCATTTTGGTCTGGTCAGTTCGCGTTGACGAATAAGGACCTCTTCGGTATAAGCTTGGGGTTGTGTTTATATCTTATAGTTTATAGGTCGCATGTTTATCTGTTTGGAATTGATCCGATCCCCCCGTTTTAAAGAGATAAAGAAAGATACATAATGGTTATAGCGCAAACAATCAAAAAAACAGTTCTTTTCCAAAGCATTGACATTGATACGATTGAAGCGTTAGCAAAACAATGCTCTCAAAAGACATACGCCAAAGGACGTGATATTTTTGAGATGGGAGATCAAGCCAATGCATTTTTTGTTATTCTAAGAGGCTGGATTAAACTCTACCGAACTTCAAAAGAAGGGAAAGAAGTCGTTATTCACGTCTTTGGTCCAGGTGAATCCTTTGCTGAAGCTTCTGTGTTTAATGACAGTAAAACCTATCCTGCAAGCGCGCAGGCGATCGAATACGCCTCAGTTGTTGAAATTCCACACAATTTCTTTGTCCGGAAGATTGAAGAAGATAGCCACTTTGCTCTTCGCATGCTAGGGGTTATCGCCTCCCGTCAGCACTATCTGGTGCAGCAGTTGGAGCAAGTTACCACTCGCACAGCATCACAACGAATCGGTGCTTTCCTCATTCGCTTTTGCCATAAACAAAAGCAAGGTAAGGAAGAATGGATTGTTGACCTCCCTTATGACAAATCAATTATCTCTGCCCGCCTTAATATTAAGCCAGAAACTTTTTCTCGTGCATTGGCTAAGCTAAAGCCCTATGGCGTCAGAATTGACAACCACAATATTATTATTTCGGATATGATGAAATTAGTGGAATTTTGTGATCTTCTCCTACAAGAGTGAAAACTCCCCTTTTAAGTTTTATGCCCATCGGCTCGGGGCGTAAATAACATCGATGTATAGATCCATAAATAAGCAAGAAAGCACAAGCTCCACAGTATAGCTGACCCCACAATCCACTCGATTGTCTTAGCTGGTATAACTAAGGGACCAAGAATCCTGATCAGGGCAGTGATCTGAATAACAACAAATGAGAGCATCGTGACTTTGCCAATTTTAAGATCTCGCCCTGTGTGCCCTAATGTAACACGACAGATCATTCCCAAGGTTATTGAGCCAATACACCCAACCGTAAGCGCATGAATAACAACAGGAATTTCAAAGACTTTAAAACCAGTTAGCCCCAGAATCACTAGACCAACAATGAGCCATCCATATCCCACATGAAGAATCCAGAGGAGTGGATCATCAAACGTCTTAAGCGTGTGATAGTACCGCATACGTGCCCCATGAATAAGCGCGGACAACCCAGCACAGAGAGCCAAAATCACTGTTTCTCTGGCAAAGACAAAGCAAAGCGATACAACTGCAAGAGATAAAAGAGCCGCTTTATCCATTGTGGGTTGAGCTGTCTGATATGCTTCGATTCCTTTGCGGCGCAATGCTGCAACCGTAAATGCAGGGATAATGCGTCCCCCAATCAGAGAAACCATAACAAGAATCATCATCAGCGCAACATACAGTGGAGTTAGATCAAGGCTCTTCAAAAACCAGAAATCACAAGCAAACAAAATGCTCAATAAGGTCAAAAAAGTAAAATTTCGCTGATTCCAGCTACGCAAGAGAGGAATGGCCAACGAGATGGTAAGAGTGGGAACAAAAGCCAGTTCAACGAACATAAGATACAATAAAGGTAGACCAAGATCGATACTCATGACAATCCGACCCGCTAACCACAAAGCACACAGAACCGCCAAATGTGCCTGCCGTGCAGGCGCACCACCTGTCCAATTTGCGACAGCAGTTAAAAGAAAACCGGCTACAATTGCTATGCTAAATCCATAAATCATTTCATGAACATGCCAGGAAACTGGATCGAGGAAGAAGGAAGGAAGGGTTGCCAGACCAATATAAGAAGCACCCCATATCCCAATGGTTAAAATACTATAGATGGTTCCAAGGAAGAAAAATGGGCGAAATCCACGCCCAAATACTGGGGCTTCAAATAGCTTTAGCATGACGATTCTTTTCTTGATTGAGGTATGGATCGAAGCAAGAAGCTACAACACGTGTAAAAGGTTTGCCCAGATCTGTAATACGAATTCTGCCCTTATTCATGTCAATCAATCCATCTTGCGCTAAAAGTACCAATTGAGGGTAATTAACCTTCACGTTTTTGTAGGTTCCAAGATCAACCTCAAAATCGCACATCAGCCTCATGATAACCTCACGGGTGATTACATCCTGTGAACTGAGAGTTATCCCTCTCTGAACGGCCAAATGACCCGCTTCAATTATTGTTCGGTACTGCAGCACACTCACTGCATTTTGCGCATAAGCATATCTAAATTGACTAATTGAGGATAGCCCAAAACCAAGAATTGTAGAGGCTCTATCATCGGTATAACCTTGGAAATTACGTCTCATTGTTCCGTTTTTCTGTGCTATGGCGAGGCTATCCTTGGGAAGAGCGTAATGATCAATTCCAATCGCCTGGTATCCATAGGAAATCAGATGGGTATTTATAATACCATTCATCACAAACCGCAAGTTTGCATCCGGTAAAGTATAAACTTCCAGCAGTTTCTGATGCTTTTTCATCCAGGGAACATGTGCATAAGCAAAAACGGCAATACGGTCTGGTTTAAGAGCAGTAACAAGATCCAAAGTTTTTTGTACACTGTTCTCCGTTTGCTCAGGTAGCCCTACAATCAAATCAAAATTAATAGCATTAAATCCATTCTTACGCAAACTACTGACCTGCCTTTCAATCAGCGAATAAGGCTGTATACGATTGACGGCTTTTTGGACAGCTTCATCAAAATCCTGGATACCAAGACTGATACGGCGAATACCAAGATCAGCATAAGCTTTAATTTTATCCGGACTCAAAAGTCTGGGATCACATTCCATATCGATTTCTAAACTTTCATCAATTTGAAAACACTCGTGAAGTGTTATGCTAATCTGTTTTATATTCTCTATCGATGCATAGTTCGGAGACCCTCCACCAAAATGAAGACGAGAAATTTTGAGTCTCTTGCCTATATGATGCGCAACGAGACGTATCTCCGCACAAACAGTATTTATATAAGCAGAAATAGGGTCGGTTGAATGTACAATCTTTGTATGACACCCGCAGTAATGACAAAGGCTATGACAAAAAGGAATATGAATATAGATGGATACAGGCTCCTCACACGGAAGATTCTTAAGATCTTCTTGCAAGGACTGCTTTTCATACTGATCATGGAAATGTACTGCTGTCGGAAAGCTCGTATAACGAGGGACAGGACGATTATATTTACTGACCAAGGAAGGTATATCATATATGGTCATTGCTTAAAATCCTCTCCACATCGATGAATATGAGTCCCTAATTATAAGCATAGATGAAAAGGCAATCGTATCGCCATACACGACAACCCCTTCAACTAGAACAACTGCTTCAGCATTTCTTGGTGTTGGAGCCCTTGCCATGATCCGCATACACGTACCAGCCTGAATAGAAAGAGTTTGCGCAGCGTCTCCTGCAGCAATCACGGCTACTTCTTCTAATAAGGCTGATTTTTTAGAGTTCGTCATTTGAAAATCATCCAATCGCACAGCAAAACCATCCATCGTAGCATTATCAAAAGGCTGAATATCCAAAG
>CAYUAL010000037.1:0-5174 GCA_964442815.1 uncultured Alphaproteobacteria bacterium
TTCCCAAATCTGCCCATCTTCTATATAGTAAGCAACTCCTAATAAAGGCAACGGAGGCACAATGTTAATCCATATAATCAGAGACAACATAGAAAAGCTCTTATCAGGATTCTTTTGAGACCCTGCAATTTTAATCAATATATTTGCACATCCCCACACTAATGCTGCGCCTAGCACAAATAAAATACCTGAAAATGTAACACCACCAAAAGCATGAATTCCTATAACTAAAATACCCAAAAAAGCAATAATCATACCCCATATCTCATGGGTTCGAGGATGTTCTTTCAAAAAGAGGACGGCTAATATAACACTAAAAAAAGCCTGAGATTGAAGAAGAAGGCTTGCCAGAGGACCACATAAACCACAAACAATTCCCATGCCCAAAAAAGAAAATTTCATCATTCCAATGCATACACCTATTCCTATAATCAAAGCCCAGGAAATAGGAGGTCGCGGAAAGAAAAAAATCCAAGGAAAACAGCTTAAAATAGCACGCATGGCAACAAATAAGACCGTAGGAATTTCTTGTATGCCTACTTTCATAGCCACAAAATTAAAGCCCCATATAAAGGCTATACATATTGCAAGAAAAATATCTCTTAAGGACATACTTAATAACACCTTTTAGTGAATGCTCACCTATACGACTTTTTTTAGAAAAAAACTATCGAATTCCAAAGATGCTATTTTATCTTTATCTTCACCAAGTCAGCTAAGAATGTAAAGAAATTCAGGAGAATTGGACAAATTTTGTTTTATTGTCATTCTCGGGCTTGACCCGAGAATCTCTATCTTTATAAAGATCCCCGCGTCGAGCACGAGGATAACCTTCTAAGTATACTCACTCACTCTTCCAAAAGCCCCTTTTCCTTCAACAACTCTTGTAGCTCCCCTGCCGAAAACATTTCTCGCACAATATCACACCCACCAATAAACTCCCCTTTTATATAAAGCTGAGGAATTGTAGGCCAGTTGCTATAGGCTTTGATATCTTCTCTAAGTTCCTGGTCTTCCAGAACATTTACACCCTTAAAAGGAACTTTCAGGTGATTTAAAACTTGGACAACGGTTCCAGAAAAGCCGCACATAGGCCTTTCTGGTGTTCCCTTCATAAATAATATCACAGGATTTTGTTCGATATCCTGACGAATTTTTTCTAAACGAGTCTCTTGCGATTCCATATCTATATCCTTTCTTTCGGCCTTACTCACCACCTACAGCAATAGGTTCCTGCTGTTGGGGAAGAAGCCTCTCTAGTTGCATTCTCATGTCTTCTGTCTGCTCTATAAAATCTCGGGTAAATATCTCTCCTAATCCTCTTTCTCGGATTATCCTCTCTGAAGTAGCTCTAAAGGAATCCATAAGATTCTGAAGCTCTCCTTGAACTTGGCCTAATACTTCCTGAGCTACTCTATATTGCTCTTCAGGACTCTCTATTGAAGACAAATCAGGCTTCTCAATAGATACGCCAGCATACTCTAACAACGCAAGAGAATCATCCATGTTATCCCATTTATGGGCCAATGTAGGAAAAATAGCCATCGGTTCCTCAAATCCATCTTTCCACATGGTTCTTACTGTAATAAAGCGCCTACTTCGTTCTATTGTTCGTCTCGCTATATCTCTCATAATCTTTTGGCGTTCTTCTGCATCTATCACCTCGCGGATTTTATGGTGTTGCAGTTTCTCGTCAAGTGACTTCATAATGTCCTCATCTGATACAGGGCTTTCTCCTGTCAACGGTGAAGTCATTAATAGATCTTCTGCTGACTCCCAAGCTTTAGGAAGTGCCAAATTTCTTTTTACAGATTCTATAAATTTACCCATAAGAGTTCCAAGATCCCCTTGGGTAAAAGCATCTTCAAATTCCTCTAACTGAGGGCTAACCGAATTAAAATTATAAGGACTATATTCATGAAGCATTAAAATATATCCTGCAAAAGCCCGCCGCTGCTCTTCCTCAGGTCCAACACGTTGAATTTCCTCAAAAAGCTTTTCAAGAGATTCCATCATTCTATTATAAGACCTAACTGCATAAGGAATATATGCCTCTAAAAATTCTTCCGCTGAAGCACCTTTCTTTACATATTGATCCGTCATTCTCATAACGTGGTTTACAATAGCTAAAAACCTCATATCATCCTTCCAATGAAAAGCGTCATGAATAGCAAACCATTCAGGACTCATCCTGACTCCATGGGCAGATACAGGTGCATCCGAAAAAGCTAGAGGGTAAATATGCTGCAAATTTGTTCTTATAAGAAAAGGAATGCTAAACTTAGCATGTCCAGGGATAGGGTATATTACGCTTACAGGAAGACGCCGCCTTAATTCCCTTTCAACCTTGCCACGCACCCCAGGACTAACATACACTGGCTTATAAGTAAGCCCTATGATGTAATGAACATCACTCATAAGATCCCCCATCTTTGAGAAAAGCCCTATTCTAGAAGCTAAAGCTGGATCTCCTTCTTCTAGGTGAAAAGCATGCCTAAAAAGTTCTGCTTCTTCTCCTGAAGAATCTCCTTTTTCATGAGCTATTTCAAAAAGTTTACTTACAAGCCAAGTACTACTTATTTCTCTTTGTTCTATCGTACTTCTAACATTATTTATTAGTCTTTGCTTGTTAGGGTTAGCTTCAGGTAAAGAATCAATATAATCTAAAAGGCTTTCTACAAGTGGAACCAACTCTGGTGCATGTTGGTATTTTGCACCTTTATCGTAATAGAATCTAGCAACAGCGTGTCTTAATCCATCAACTACTCTCTCATTTATAATAGGATCTTCCATGGCATAAATGGGAAAATATCCTACCAAAATAGCTATCGTATATAATACCTTAATTAGAGCTCTTTTCATGAATGTCTCTTTTAATAAAGAATAACAAATATATAAGCACGAGCTTGGTTGATTTCAAGAATGCCTATTAAACAGGCTTCGTCGTAAGCCGCAAAGCATGCAATGTACTTTTCATGGTATCTCCTAAAGCTGTATATACCATCTTATGCTGCTCTATTCTCGACTTACCTTGGAAGAGCGTAGATTCAATTCGAACATCATAATGATCGCCATCCCCTACTGTATCTACAATAGTAAGGGTTGCATCAGGGAAAGCAGCCTTAAGAAGAAATGTTAATTTATCTTTAGAAATAGCCATTTAATCTTATTCTTACGTTTGCTCTAATTTAAAATTGTGGAACCTGTCATCCTGCGACTTGACCCCGGGATCCAGAGCAACCTGAAAGATTTCTGAAGGCCGCGGTTAAACTGTGGAATGACATCCTAATAATCTATATATCATCCCGCACAGAAAGAATTTCTTCCTCTTTTTCTTGCCCAAAAAGGCCAAACCGCCGTGCTATCTCCAAAGATGTCCGATCAGAATCTAAGGAATGCACTGCTAACTCTTCTTTTGGCATATTAAAAGCAAAATTTAAAGGACGATTATATCTTTGATCCCACAAACGGCATGTATCGGGACTAATTTCTTCTGCAATCGCCATACGTGTCTCTTCATTAAACTCTGTATAAAATCGCGCAAACTCTAATTTAAAATCAACAAGTTGCACACCTATACCCGCAAACAGTCCTTGTAAAAAATCATTAATCCGGAAACTTAATCCCATCATCTCTTCAATTTCATGAGAAGCGGCCCAGCTAAAAGCCGTCATATGTTCTTCTGTAACTAAAGAAGGAGATCCTTGAGAAGGCTTATAATAAAATTCTATGATAGGACGCGGTAACTTCGTTCCTTCATTAAGCCCTACTCTTTCCGATAAGCTTCCTGTGGCGTAGGAGCGCACAAAAACCTGCAAAGGCAACATTTCAAGAGCTCGCACAACTTGCTCTCTCATATTCAGACGCCGAACAAAATAGGTAGGAAAATTCATATCTGTTAATTTAGTATGAATAAACTCGCTAATCCGATTATTAAGAACGCCTTTTCCTTGGACGATTACGCCTTCTTTTTCGGACTCCGCCGAAAAATTCTTGTCCGTAAAATGCTGAACCAAAGTTCCTGGCTCAGGACCTTCAAAAAAGACTTTTCCTCTTGATTCAAAGAGGGGGACACGGCGCTTTTTTTGTTCCATCACAAAACCCTAAATTTCCTGTTTTACGTATATCAATTTCTGTTAGAGAACTCAATAATAATGCAAAATATACAAAAATAGTTTTATCTTTTATTTTGAAAAAACTGCTTTAGTAAAGTAGCAGACTCTTCTTCACAAATACCTCCATACACTTCAGGCTTATAGAGACACGAAGAACTTTCTAAGACGCGTGGCCCATGAATAATTCCCCCCCCTTTAGGATCATATGCTCCAAAGTATAAACGCTGAATCCGTACAAGACTTATGGCAGCAGCACACATAGGACATGGCTCCAAAGTAACATACAAATCAACCTCTCCCCAAAAGCGTTCTTGATTGCTATTTATAAGAGCATCTTGTATGGCCTGCATTTCTGCATGAAGAAGAGGGTTTTTAAGCTGATGCATAGCATTTTTGCCGCGTCCCAAGATCTTTCCAGTCTGAGACTCGACAAGAACCGCTCCTACAGGCACTTCCCCCTGATCAAAAGCTTCTTGGGCCAGCTTAAGCGCCTCTTCCATATGGAAATTTTTAGCTACTGACATATTTGTTCCTCTCTTCTTGTCTACTTATAATTGTAAAAAGAAATCTTGCAATATGCATAGGAAAACCCTATCCTAAGAGTATGGAAATACATATTTTTTAGTGCTCGTTCAGATGATAGTTTACAAGTTAAAGTGCGATTTAAACCATAGTTTTGAGTGTTGGTTTCAAAATAGTGATGCTTATGAAATCCAGAAAACAAAAGGACTTCTAAACTGTCCTTTTTGTAATTCTTCTATTGTTTCCAAAGCACCCATGGCCCCTCGTCTTTCTTTCCAACGGAGTGAATCCTCTGCTTCTCCTTTGTCACCAGAAGCGGATACTACCTACCCAAAAGAGACAGAAGTTGAAATAGATATTACCCATGCTGTCAAACTTTCTCAAGAAAAGGAACAAGTACGTTTTCTAGAAAAAAGAGAAAAAACTGCGTCTCTTGCTCTACCAGATACGCCCAATGAAATAACGGCTCCAAGTCCCGTTGAGATTCGTAAAGCTCTTTTAGACTTAAAATCTTACTTAAAGAAAAACTGTGAAGAC
>CAYUAL010000037.1:5184-11777 GCA_964442815.1 uncultured Alphaproteobacteria bacterium
AGACGTTGGCACCCGCTTTGCTGAAGAAGCTCGTCGTATTCACTACGGTGAAACCCAAAAACGCAATATTTATGGGCAAACAACCTTAGAAGATCTTGTAGATCTTCACCAAGAAGGGATTGAAGTAAATGCCCTTCCTCCTTTTCCCCATGAGGACGCCTAAGAGGCACGCTTGTCCTCCCTCTTCTTGCCTCCTTTTGCAACCGTTGTAGACTCCGAAAAGTCTCTGTCTTTCTATCGTTCGCCTTCTCTCGTATCTTATGAAGAAGCGCTTGCGTATATGGAAAAACGCGTGGAACAGGAGCTTACCCAAAGCAATGCAGAGTGTATCTGGTTCTTAGAACATCCTTCTTTATATACAGTAGGAACAAGCATTCACGCTCACAAAGATACTTGTGCGGCTCTTCCCTATCCTCTTATTCAAACAAATCGTGGAGGACGCATTACCTACCATGGTCCTGGACAACGGATTATCTATGTGGTCCTTAATATACATAATCGCTTTAAAGAACATGGCCTTAAGGCTTTCTTATTTGTCTTAGAAGAGTGGATTATCCTTACTTTAAAAGAGCTCGGCTTAGAAGGGTTTCGCCATCCTACTAACCCAGGTGTTTGGGTTATGAAAAATATGACCCCTCATAAGATAGCAGCTTTAGGCATTCGTGTTCGTCGAGGCGTAGCCTTTCATGGGATAGCCTTTAATATAGAGCCTGATTTATCGGCTTATACTTCTATTATTCCTTGCGGTATTTCCTCGTTTGGAGTTACTTCCTTAGAAGATTTAGGAATAAAAAAATCCTTAGAAGAAATAGACTCCCTCCTTCTCCCAAACATAAAAAAACATCTATCCTCTTAATTCCTTTCCAATAAAAGCTTTAGAGCAATTTTATAAAATTTCGAAGTTTGACTTCGACTTTTCATGAAAAATGCGCGGTTTTTTATTTACATTATAAGGCTATAATTTCTAAGGAACGTAGCTACATAGCCTTGCTTAGCCTGTTTGTACTGCTTTGGTAATCCTTTTACTTTTGCGATCAAGAGGTTTTAGCTCTTTTTCGATCTCCTGGATAATCCATGTCTTATTTTAAGTGATTTATCCGGTTTGCAGAGCTTTCGAGATCCTCTAAAGAAAGCGTACCTTTATCCAAAGCGTTTTTGGCCCAAATATGGATATCCTCTACTAAGTAAGGAGAGGGGCGTTGGTTAGATCTACCAAAGGCTGCTAGATTATTGGAAAAAATAAGCATATCGCATCCGGCTTGCATTGATTTTAAAGTAGCTTCTTCTAAAATAGAGGTGACGCCAATGGCTCCCATATGCAAATCATCAGAAATAATAACTCCTTGAAATCCCATTTGGTCCCTTAATTTCTTTTTTAACAAATCTGCAGAAAAGGTCGCTGGGACGTTACCCCATGCGGGAGAAGTAATATGCGCGGTCATAATGCTTTGAGCACAATGATCGTTTATGAGCTGCTGAAAAGGTTCTAATTCTTCTTCTGACCAGTGTGTAGCGGTTGCTACGCCTTCATGGGAATCCGCAAGGACGCTTCCATGACCCGGAAAATGCTTCAAACTCGTCAAAACACCAAGCTTTCCATGTGCTTGAATAAATGCCTTAGCATAGGCGTATATAGTTTCCAAATTATCTCCGAAACTACGTTTCATTTGACCAATAATAGAAGAAGCAGGTATTCCTTTAGGATTCATATCTACAACGGGTCCAAAATTAAAATTAAATCCGGCGTCTTTAACTTTAGTAGCAAGACCAAGATAATATCCATAAGCCTCTTCTGGTGAAAATGAAGAGGCAACTTTTTCTGCAGAATCAAAAGAAGAAAATCCTTTTTCGGGTGAGAGCCGACTAACAGCACCACCTTCTTCATCGACTGTTATCAATAAAGGAAAAGGCGCGCGTAGAGAGGCAAAATGATGCGTTAATTGACGCACTTGAAAAGGGTTTTCTATATTGTATCTAAAAAGAATAACACCACCTACTTTTCCTTCTTCAATCTGGTGAGATAAAAGGCGCACCCAAGGATCCTGAACTGTTGTACCCCAAAAGCCTACGATAATTTTTTGTCCGATAAGCGTTGTTGTGTCCTGTGTCATGAGTGAAGAGTTCCTTATTTATAAAGTATGTCATGCCGAACTTATTAGTTGTCACCCTTTCAGGGTCTCATATCCATGCCTAGAAGATGCCGAAACAAGTTCGGCATGACATGCTTACTTCTACATCTCAAAGATATTCCGTAAAAACCCAGGTGTCAAAGCAGATAACGGATTCACAGATACTTTTGGTTCAGAAGAAAAACCTGTCACACTAAAGCTTGTTGCCCAGAATCCTTTTTCTTTGCCGCCTGATAAGATATCTCCCAAAAGAGGAATATTTGAGATAAGTGCGTTTAACACATAAACAGGGATAATTGTTCCTTTAAGAGAAAGTATTTTTTGAATACGATCTATCGTTCCTTCTAGGCTAACCCCTGTGGCAGTGCTTTCTGCCAGCCCTTTATAAATCTCTAAAGTAGCATCGTTTACACGGAAAATAAGATTAGCCGATTTAAAGTAAACACCTTTTCCTCCTAAAACATCTGTAACACCCTGCAAAGATGCGAGCGAGAGAATCTTAGCAATAACAGGCGTTTCTTTGAGACGAAACTCCTTTAAAGTAGCTTTTCCTTCCAAGAATGCCTCCGCAGAGTGTTCTTGACGTGTACCTTCTACGCGTAAGATTCCCCCTTCTATATCATCATAGAAATCTATGGCTCTTAAAAAATCGCCCGCATCTAATGTATAAATACGCAGAATCTCTCCTGGTTTTTTAGGTCTCTTTCCAAATAAGATTTCTACAGGTTTTTTATCTCCTAGATTCCCATGCAAAAGCAATTTCTTAATACGCCCTGCTTGCTTCTCAAAAGTTAATAAAACCGCTCTTATGGGATAGCCTTGTCTAAGATAAAGTTCATCCACTTTTGCTTTAAGAGTAAACATTCCTTTATCCTCAGAAGTATCCTTTTTGTTTTCTTCTAGGAAAGAACTTAAGTCCAAAGAAGTACCCTCTATGTTTATATTATAAAAAGAAGTGCCTTCCTTAGAAGGAACAGCATTTAAAGCAAGAGAAGCTTTACTAAGAGGTGTATTAAATAGAGGAAAATCTGCTTTCAAAAGAGTTTTTATATCAGTATCCAATGAAAAAGCCCCTTTTAAATCTATGTCAGAGGCTGTTAATGTTGCAGAAGTAACTTCAAGAATGTTTTTATTATCTAATAAAGAAAAATCTATTTCCGCCTTTGTTTTGTTACCTTGCTTCTGGACCCATTGAAGCAGGGGAATAGAAAAAGCACTCTGAGTTAAATCAACCTTCATATTCCCCCTTAAAGGTTGTTTATCACTTTTATACAATTGAAGAACTAAGCCAAAATCTCCTGTTGCTTCTGATCCTATATCTATGCCTAATTTTTTTAAAAGAATGATTGGATAAACACCTTGAAGTGTAAAGTCTGACTTTGAATTTTTAAAGATCTCTTGCCATTGTAAAGAAGTAGGCACATCTTCCAAATTACCTGCTGCTTTAAAAAGCATCTTTTCTTTTGTAACTGCTAAATCTCCTTTTCCTTCGGAAAACTTAAGCTGTGTCCCCAGAAAATCCCTTATATATGTGAGCTCTGATAGATCTGCCGTAGCCTGAAGTTGTATTTTGTCTATAGAAAGATTCTTTAACAAAGGAAAATCTAAAGTAAGAGTAAGGTTGGTTTGCCCCGTAAAATCATCCGGGTGCAATCCTATTTTTGTAGGATAAGACAAAGGAGGATGATCTATAACCCATAAAACCGTCCTTAAAGGTCCTTGAAGCTCTAGATTAATGTGGGCCATTTCCTCATCTGTATCCAACTGTGAGAAAAGAAGCGTCCCACCAACTACCTTTACATCCGAAAGAACACCCTGTTCTATCTCGATATTAAAGGTAGTATCTGTATAAGTTGCTTTCCCATATACATGCTCTACAAAAGGAAGACCTGTTAAATAGTCCACTGTAATATCTTCCAAATCCAACGCACCATTCAAAAGAGAAAGGGAAACTTGCTGATCCGCAGGAGAAAAAGTGCCCTTTGCATGTAAAGTTGCTGCTGCAACCTTTCCTACAGAAAGATTTTCAATAACCCATGTACGAGGAGAGGGTGCCAGAAAAGAAGGCCATATTTCAGGAAAAGCAGAAAGACTTACACCTTCCGTCTTCCCTTTTACATCAAAGACATATTGATCGGAGCCATTTAAAGCAAGTTGTCCTTCAAGATAAGCTTTTACTTTATCCATCCAAATAACAGTACATTCTCTCACAAAAAGAGTACCATCTTTAGGATTATAGGTACCTTTCAGTGTCATATCTTTTAGAAAAAAAGAGGTGTCACCTTTTAGAGTAACGAACGGTGCTTGGAGTTCTATGAAAATGAGAGGAGAATTTTTATCTTTATGCAAAGCAAGCGTATACTGAGGGAAAGAGAAAGAAGTATCCTCATTTATTTTATAAGAAAACGATCCTTGTTCTATAGTTACCTCTGGAAAATCTTTCAAGAGCTCTTCAAAGAAAGAAGAAAAATCAAGAGTTGGCTTATCTTTAATCTCTTCTTGTGGAATTTGTAAAAAAATGTCTGGTTTCTTTAAATACACATGTTCAAACGCCACATGTCCTTTCAATAGTTCTTGATAATCTAATCCTATTTCTAACTCTTTTAGCGTGCTTTTTATCGTATCCTCTTTTCCAAAAGAAACATCTTGAAGCACTATGTAAAAAGGATGAAAAATACCTTCATATTTTATAAAGGCCTTCTGAAAGGTAATATCTTGAGGACAACCTAAATATTCTTTAGTAGTAGAAAAAAAAGAAGTAATCTCCATAGGCCCCCATAAAAGACGCAGACCTAAAAGAAATATAGCTAGTACACTTATTCCAAAGAGACTTAAAAATACTTGGGTTATTCTAAATAAAATTTTCACGACTTTATTATCCTCTGTACTGACACTACCCAGAAATGATATAAAAAACTACCTCTAAAGATATCTAAGAAAGGAATCTCCATGTCTCCAAAACCTCTAAAAGTCGGCGATATCGCTCCTGATTTTGTTGTATCCGATGAAAATGGAAGGATATGGTGCCGTGAAGACCTGAAAGGTTCAAAGACAGTGTTGTATTTCTATCCCAAAGATGACACACCAGGATGCACACAAGAAGCATGCGATTTTCGGGATCACTATGCGGCTATACAGGATAAAAAAGTTAATCTTTTTGGAATTTCTAAGGATTCTCAAAAATCTCATGATGCCTTTAAGCAAAAGTACAATATACCCTTCCTTCTTTTGTGCGATATTTTTGGAAAAATGTCTAATGCTTATGGTGTTTGGACTGAGAAGACCATGTATGGAAAGTCTTACTTTGGTATTGAACGAAGTACTTTTATTTTAGACGAACGCTGCAAAATCCTTCATATATGGCAACCCGTAAAGGTTGCAGGCCATGCAGAAGAAGTATTAAAATTCCTTTCTTCTCATTAAATCCTGTTATGCCTTTTTCTACTTTTCCTGACTCTTCCAATCTTGCGCTACGCACAATTGCGATGCCCAAAGATAGCAATCCCAGTGGAGATATTTTTGGCGGATGGCTAGTATCTCAAATGGACTTAGCAGGAGGTTTAATAGCAAGACGATATACCAAAGGCCGTGTTACCACTGTTGCCATTAAAGAAGTAGTTTTTCATAGTCCTGTAAAAATTGGAGATGAAGTAAGCTGCTATGTTACTATAGAAAAGATAGGACATACCTCCCTTACTCTTCAAATGGAGGTCTGGGTTCTTTCCACCCAGAGAGAAAACATAGAAAAAGTAACGGAAGGTACTTTCGTGTTTGTAGCTATTGATGAGAAAGGTCACCCTCGCCCGGTCGAATCTAATTTTCAGTAAATCCAATCATAAATAATTCTGTCTTCCACAAATGACCTTAAGGCTTGTGAAATGCAGAAGGCTTACAAGCTACCTTACGCCAATATTTTAAAGATGAATTATGCTGCTCACATAGATTAGTATGTGCCCCCCATCCTTTGGTTGATCTGTGATGCCGGTGGTGCCCTTTTCCACCCTTCCTTTTTTTTGTAAGGTTTTTATGCTGGTGTACTGACTTCCCTTTTGTAAGGTTTTTGTGCTGGTGCGCAGACTTCCCTTTTGTAAGGTTTTTGTGCTGATGCAAAAGTATTAATTCTGCGGAACTGTCATCCTTAGCGGAACTGTCATCCTTAGCGGAACTGTCATCCTTAGCGGGACTGTCATCCTTAGCAGGTATGCTTCTCGATAAAATTTGAGTGTGTTGAATGTCTCTTTCAATAGGGTCTCGCCGAGGAGTATCTTCTCTAGAGCTTCCTCCTTTAGCTTCAAGCCTGCCTACAAGGCTTATTGCTAACATTAGAACCACCATTATTGATATATATTTCTTCATCCCCAAAAGCCCTTTTTTGTTATATTTTCGTTATTATTTTTCTGTCTAATACT
This sequence comes from uncultured Alphaproteobacteria bacterium, assembly GCA_964442815.1. GTDB lineage: Bacteria > Pseudomonadota > Alphaproteobacteria > 16-39-46 > 16-39-46 > CAYUAL01. The sequence continues at coordinate 11,723 of CAYUAL010000037.1, forward strand.
TAAGAAAATATACTTCATTCAATGTAAAAGTTTAATACATAAAACACAAAAACCA
>CAYUAL010000038.1:0-11731 GCA_964442815.1 uncultured Alphaproteobacteria bacterium
CTATGCTGAAGATATATATCTTGTAAGTATGCCACAGTTTTAAAAGGCGCTCTTGTTGGACTTCTTCTGTGACTTCATCAAAAATATCCACGGATTCCCTCATCTTTCATTTTTTTAGGAGGTTTTCTAAAAGGAAGCTATATATAATTTTAGAAGCGGCGTAAACCCATCTCCTTAAATTTAAATCTTGTATAAGGTATAATAAAAAAAGTATAATAGGAAGTGATAAGAGACCTTATTGGCATAAAACCCAGGTTCTAACTAAGATTACTGTTGTTAACATGCTTTTAGATAAATAAAAAAACAATAGGAGAAAAATAATGCGCGCAAAAAAAACTCTTTCTTATGCAGCTCTTGCAACTATTTTTACTGTTGCAGGTTGTACCCCTGATTTAGATACCTTAGAAAAAACTACTCCCACAGGAGGAGATGCTTTTACAGAAGCTTTGGCGGAAGACTATAAAATTCTTGCAGAAGAAAATAAAGAGCGTGGTTTATCCTCTTACCAAGATGCAGACATGTTTGCACGTAAAGGTCTTGGTGCTGCTGGTGGGGAAATGGTTCAACCAATTGACCCAATTAAGATGGAAGGCATTCCAGCCGATAAAATTCAAGAATTGGCACAGGCTCGTGCAGCGTTGGCAGAGTTGTTTGCTAATGGTGTGGATAGAAGTCTACCAGACTTAATGGCAGCAGCTCAAGTAAACTTTGACTGCTGGGTTGATGAAGTGAGCGAAGGGGATAGTGAAGCTGCAGCACAATGCAAGGCAGACTTTGATGAAGCTCTTATTCGTATCCATGATTCTCTTTCCGTACATCCAGAGCTGTTCCTTGTATTCTTTAACTATGCTAGCTCAAAGATTGACCCAGCTGGAATGGAAGTTCTTGGTGCCGCAGCAGCTACTTTCAGAGATACAGGAGCTAATGAAATCCTCGTATTAGGCTATACAGACCTTACAGGATCAGAGTCAGCAAATATTCATGTCTCTCAACAAAGAGCACAAGCAGTTAAGGGTGCGCTTGTGGCTATGGGTGTTCCTGCAGATCGTGTTGTTGCCTTAGGCCAAGGGGAAAGCAATCCTTTGGTTGATACTAACAAAGCAGATCGCGAAAATCGTCGGGTGGAAATCATTATCCGATAAATTTTGGAAAAATACCTATCAAAAAGCCTGGTTCGTCCAGGCTTTTTGTATTTTAAAGGTGTAAATTTAGTGGTAATTTTTTTAGAATATGTAGTATAAAGATAGAATTTATTTATAGTGTTTTAGGTTTATTATGAAACTCCCTATTCTCGTTGCACCGCATCCTTTCTTAAGAACAAAGGTAAGACCTGTTGAGAAGGTGGATGATAGTATTCGTCAATTTGTCCAAGATATGTTTGAAACTATGTATGATGGGCAAGGGAGTGGCCTTGCAGCTACGCAAGTCGGTGCCGATAAGCGTGTTGTTGTAATGGATCTTGAGACAGAGGAGGATATGAAGCCCAAAAATCCCCTTGTTTTTATTAACCCGGAGATTATTAAGGCATCAGAAGAAATAGTGTTAGACCAGTATGGTTGTCTTTCTGTGCCTGGGGTGTATGGAGCTGGCATAGAACGTGCTGCGGAAGTAACTGTTCGTTTTTGGGATGAGAATGAGAAAGAAAAGGAGATTGTCGCTACAGGGGATCTTTCTATTTGCTTGCAACACGAAATAGATCATCTCAATGGTATACTCTTCATAGACCACCTGTCTCGTCTCAAAAGAGAGCGTCTTCTCAAGAAATCTCAGAAATATTCTTAAATTAAGAGTTTTGTATTGAAGTGTTATAACAACTCATTGCTCCCTCGGGAGAAGAGTATGCTGTTGCACAGTCACAGTAAGCTGCTGCATCCTTATTCTCGAGGCTTATATTTGGCGGTATAGAATGGTCAGGATTAGGTATGCTACAATATTGTTGAGTTGATCCACAAAACTCACGACATGTTGTAGCGTTTACATATAAAGGCATACACACTAAAAAAGCAGCAACAGGTATTATTTTTTTACGCATAATTTTAAGCTCCCAGTTTTTATAAGTTTTACCTTCTTTCTTTAATAATATGTGTTTTGACTAAGTTTGCAATAGGTACTCTAAGCCATAATAATGCATTTTCGCCCCTTAAAGTTTTTGTGCGGCATGGTATAAATAAGCAATCTTTATAATTAGGAAAAAAATGCTTCAAGATTTACCACTTATTTTTATGGGAACGCCGCATTTTGCGGTTCCTATTTTGCAAGGACTTATAGATGCAAAAGCACATGTCGCAGGTGTATATTCTCAGCCTCCCAGACCGCAAGGACGTGGGTATAAAGTTGAGCCTTCACCTGTAGAGGCATTAGCCCGGTCCTATAATATTCCTGTCTACACGCCTCTTAATTTTAAAGAAGAAAAAGACAGAGACTTTTTTAAGAATCTTGTAAAGGAGCATGGGGTTCAAGTTGCTGTAGTTGCAGCTTATGGTCTGTTGCTTCCAGAAGTTATATTAAATGCGCCTGCTTTGGGGTGTATTAATGTGCATGCCTCTTTATTGCCACGGTGGCGCGGTGCCTCTCCTATCCAACACGCTATCCTAGAGGGGGATAAAGAAACAGGCATTAGCATCATGAAAATGGACAAAGGGCTTGATACAGGCCCTGTTCTTTTACAACAAGCATGCCCCATAGAAGAGAAAGAAACCAGTGTCTCGTTGCAGGAGAAGCTTTCTTTATTGGGAATAAAGGCTCTTTTAGAGGCTTTAGAACTATATGTAAAAGGGCAAATACAACCAGAACCGCAACCTGAAAAAGGGGTTACCTATGCTCCTAAAATTCCTAAGGAAGCAGGTAAATTAGATTTTTACCATAAATCTGCTTATGCGTTAGAAAGGCAAATACGTGCTTTTACACCTTGGCCTGGTTCCTTTTTTGAAATAGAAGGAGAGCGAATAAAAGTTTTAGAAGCTTCCGTCCAAAGAGCAAACATTCCTTTTATGGAAAAAGATCTTGGTAAGATTGTAGGTGACGAACTGGAGATTATGTGTGCAGATGGTATTTTATTTTGTCCTCATGTTGTACAAAAGTCCGGTGGGAAGCCTTTGGATATAAAAAGCTTTTTAAGAGGATTTCCTCTTTTACCCGGAATGTATGTCAACGCCTGATGCCCAGATATAAACTTACTGTAGAATATAGTGGGACTCCTTTTTGCGGGTGGCAAAAGCAGATAGGGTTTCCGTCTGTTCAAGAAACCGTAGAGAAAGCCATTTTTCATTTATCAGGGCAAAAAATTGAGCTTGCCGTGGGTGGCAGGACCGATACGGGAGTACATGCTTTGGGGCAAGTATGCCATGTAGATTTAGAAAAGGACTATGGGGCTTTTGTTATTCAAGAGGCTTTAAACGCGCACTTGCGGGATATGGGCGCCTACGAACACGTAAGTATTATTAAGGCTGAGGAAGTGCCTTTATCTTTCCATGCACGTTTTAGTGCTATAAAGAGAGCCTATGTCTATAAGATTTTAAATAGACGTGCGCCTTCACCTTTGTTATTTCAAAGGGTATGGCATATTATTCCTACACTAGATATAGAGAAAATGAGGGAAGGGGCTTCTTTTCTTATTGGGCATCATGATTTTACGACATTTCGATCTACCGAATGCCAGGCTTCTTCACCCTTTAAGACATTAGATGTTTTAGACATAGTACAAAAGGATGATCTGATAGAAATAAACGTAGAATCTCGGTCTTTTCTGCATCATCAAGTGCGAAATATGGTGGGTACGTTAAGTCTTATAGGACTCAACAAATGGAAGCCTGAGGACATTAAAACAGCTTTAGAAGCTAAAGATAGAAAAAAAGGGGGGCCAACTGCACCACCGTATGGTCTATACTTAAAACATATTCTGTATGATTGAGAATAACCAGTAAATGAAGCCTCTTTATAAGAACTTTGCGTATCAATCACCTAATTATAATGAACGAGATCCAAGTATCTCCTTAGATCTTATTATTATCCATTATACAGCTATGGATAGCGCAGAGGCTGCTTTGCAATGGTTATGTAACCCAGAAGCGCAGGTTAGTGCGCATTACCTTATTGATGAATTAGGAGCTATTTTTTCGCTTGTGTCTGAAGATAAGCGCGCTTGGCATGCTGGCAAAAGTATATGGAAAGGGATAATGGATACAAATAGTCGTTCCATAGGTATTGAGCTTGCGAATAAAGGAGACCAGCCGTTTCCAAGGAAACAAATGCGAAGTTTATTGGCTCTCTTAGAAGATATTACTCATCGAAACACTATTCCTAAAACCCATATTTTAGGCCATTCTGATGTGGCTCCACTACGTAAAACAGATCCAGGATATTTTTTTGATTGGGGCTATTTAGCTAAAAAGGGTTTTGGTTTTTGGCCACGAAGAAGAGCTATTAAGCAGCGTTATTTTACTTCTCTGGAAAGAAGTTTAGAGGATATGCAAAAGGATCTTCAAACATTTGGGTATGGGTGCCCTTCTACCAATGTGTGGAATGAAGAGATGCAAGCGTATGTTGGGGCTTTTCTTCTACATTATTGTAAAGAAGAATACCTTTTGTTTAAAGAAGATCCTTTAGGCTTTTATCCAGACATATTTCAGAAAGTTTTTCAGAAAGGTAAAGGAAGGCGATATCTAAAGAGGCTCCTTTTACAGAAAGAGACATTGTCTCAAAATATTGAAAAAACCCTTTAGAAAGTATATAACCATAGTATCAGAAGGGTGGAGGGCTGCTCTTTTTTGAGGTTACTCAAAGAAGGGAGGAAAGTCCGGGCTCTACAGAACTTAGGTGCTGGATAACGTCCAGCGAAGGTAACTTTAGGGAAAGTGCAACAGAAAGGATACCGCCAAGCCTATCTTCTTCGGAAGATTCTTGGTAAGGGTGAAAGGGTGCGGTAAGAGCGCACCGCTTTTTTGGCAACAAAAAAGGCATGGCAAACCCCACCTAGAGCAAGATCAAATAGAAGAGACACAGGAGAGAAAGGAAACTTTCTTTTCGACATGAAGTTCTGCATGGTCTCTTGGGTAGGTCGCGTGAGGGAAGAGGTAACTCTTCTCCCAGAGGAATAGCTCTCCATTGCATGAAAATGTGAGGACAGAACCCGGCTTATAGCCCTTCTGATATTTTTTGTATTTGATATAAATAAAAAGAGGCGCTTTAAGAGGTACCTTAAAGCGCCTTAATTTGTGGGATGGAGTAAAAGACCAAGAGACTTTTACTTCGAGGTAGTTAGGCAGATTTTATTAATTTTTCTAAGACCCTAACTGCCAATTCTTGGAGAGAAGCTCTCATATTATTGAAAGGCTCCTATCAAGCAGGTTGTCCTGGAGTGGCGTCACCAAGGGGCCGTGATGGAGAGCCGGAACCATCAGCACTACTACCATCAATAACATTTCTTTGAGGTGATGTTTGGTCCTTTAACTCTGCGTTTACAGAACTTACTGTAGCTGCCTCTGCTGCGTTAGTAGCGGTATAAGCAGAACGATGCTTCCTAAAGAGTGATCCTATGCCGCTTGCATTAATAAGATCTTCCGTGGCAGGTAGAAGTTCAGTAAGAACAGGTGTAAACGCGGAAGGGGTAAAGGCCTCCGGGCTGAACAATTTAGCATCTCCACTAAGAACAATGGGGCCACTTTGGTCAATAAAGGAAAAGTCCTCCTCGCCTTCTTGTAAGGCCCTATGGGTATCATTTAATGCTGCCCCTATATCTCGTAAAAGAGCTTTTGCTTGACTAATTTTCTCGTCCTGTCCTGGAGGTACAGTTAGGAATATAACTTTTCCCCAGGGAGTACCTTCATCTCTTTGTGTATGGTAGTAAGGATAAGTAAATTTTGATGCGATCCAATTTATGGGTTCACCCCTAAATGAATCTGGATGTTCTGCCGCGATATTATGAGGTGTTCTTTGTCTATAGAAAGCACTAAGACGTGCAGCGTGCTGAGCTAGCTCTCCTAGATTGTTACCTACACCATTATATTTTGTATCGATTAGATCTAGCTGTTGTAAACTTAAAAATCCTCTTTGTAAATAAGAATGCTCTTCTGCATGGGTCGTATGGAATGTGAGAAATGCGCGTGGTCCTAATGTAGAAGAGGATTCTTCATGAACTCTGCGTACTTCAGCGAAGCCAGTTAACTCCTGCCATCTAGGAATAGCATGAAGGAGCATGGAACGAAGTGTTGTTTGGGCTGCAGTTATTTGGCTTTTTAACTCAGCTTGGTCGTCAGCTCCTGCAGAACTTAAAGCAGATGCAGCCCTGGTAATTGTATCTCTTGTAGATGTTACAACAGGCCTTAATCTATGTGTCACTGCTTCTATTGAGTGAGCTTCTTCCAGTCTGAGATCTTCGATTCGAGATGCTTCTACTAAGGAAGAAAGAACAAACGTTGATGCAGTAAAAAGAAGAAGGCGTGTTAAATTACGCGACATAGTAGAGTGGAAACGAGTCATGATGTAAAACCTCCCTATATTTAATAATATTCCTTTTTCTTTAAGAATAAAGGGGATGTATTCTTTTCGTCAATGTGATTTATTTGTGAAAATACAAAAATACTCTATATATTCTCATAAAGAAAGGGAGTATAATTACCACAAGAACGAGATGACTTTAAAAGAGTTACCCTCGGGCGTGCCCCGAGGATTTTGATAAATTAATAGGAGTGGTTCTTTAAGAGATACTCGTGTCGAGGACGAGCATGACTAGATGACTTTACTCATCTCTGTACGTTTTTTCCAGACGCTCGTGGCGTTCTTGAGCCTCAACACTTAAAGTTGCAATGGGACGTGCCTCGAGACGTGCCAAACCAATGGGTTCTCCAGTTTCTTCGCAGTATCCGTAACTTTCATCTTCAACCCGTGCAAGTGCTTCATCGATTTTTGTAATGAGCTTACGAGCTCTATCTCGTGTTCGAAGTTCTAACGCACGATTTGTTTCTGTTGTAGCACGGTCTGTAATGTCTGGTTCGTTATGATCTTCTTCTTGCAGATGGTGCAGAGTTTCCTCAGACTCGTGTAAAAGTTCTTCTCGCCATTTGAGTAATTTTTGACGAAAGTACTCTAATTGAAGAGGATTCATATAGGGCTCTTTGGGAGAAGGAATATAATCCGGTGGTAGTAAGGAAAGGGAAGTTGCCTCTTCTTTCATAGAAACCTCTTATATTTAATTGGATAGAACTTACAAATACTTAGATAAACCTAACAATTCTAGTTTTACTTGCGGGGCAGTATAGAGATTCCTTTCTTTTTCGGCAAGAGGCTTTATAGGAAAGAATAAGGATCCATATCTACAGTGATTTTTGTTTGTCCAATGGGTAATACGGAAGAGAGCCAGCATTTTAAAAGAGAATGGAGAGGAGCCTCTTTTGAAGCTTTAACCAAAAAGCGCCAACGAAACTTTCTTCCTAATTGAAAGAGAGGAGCCGGGCTTGGCCCTAAAACAGTTATGTTTTTATTCGTGGGAATATTTTTTGCTAAAAGACGCACTGTTTTTTCTGTATGATCTCGATTAGGCCCTGAGATAATAAGGCTTGCGAGCTTTCCAAAAGGAGGCATGTTTGTGACAGTGCGGGCTTTTTCTTCTTCTTCCATAAAACGGTCTCTATCCCCAGAGATAAGAGCTTCCATAACAGGATGGTCTGGTATGTAAGTTTGTAGAAGAACTTCTCCTTTGCTTTCTCCGCGGCCGCTGCGTCCCGCTACTTGGTGAAGGACTTGATAGGTGCGCTCACTAGCCCGCAGGTCGCCTCCCATTAGCCCTAAATCCGCATCTACAACCCCTACAAAGGTAAGACCAGGAAAATTATGTCCTTTAGCTACAATTTGTGTTCCTATAAGAATATCAATTTCTCCGGCTTCCATTTTATGAATGATATTAGAGAGTTTTGATGGGGAAGATATTTTATCACTGCTTAAAATAAAAAGGTGTGCTTGGGGGAGAAAACGGTGTACTTCTTCTTCTATGCGTTCTACGCCAGGTCCACAAGGAGCCAGCATATCTACAGCCTGGCAAGTAGGGCATGTTTTAGGAATGGAAAGCTTATATCCGCAATGGTGGCAAAGAAGGCAGTTTTCTTTTTTATGATGAACAAGCCAGGTGCTGCAATTGGTACAGGCAAAGCGGTGCCCACAATTCCGGCATAAGAGAAGAGGTGCGTACCCTCTTCTATTTAAGAAAAGGAGGGATTGTTCTCTTTTTTCAAAAGTCTCTAGAAGTTTCTCTCGTAAAGGGGGGGATAAAAAAGCTGTTTGTTTTTCTTGTTTTCCTAACAAACGCATTTCTCTAGCATAAAGACGCATATCAATAGCGTTTAACGTGGGGAGAGTTTTTTGGCCAACGCGCGTAGGAAGATGGAGAGCTTTGTATTTTCCTTCTTTTACATGTACTTGTGTTTCTAAGGAAGGCGTAGCAGAAACAAGAATCACAGGTGTTTTTTGGATTTTTCCGCGTACAATAGCCATGTCTCTTGCATTGTAAAGGACGCCTTCTTCTTGCTTAAAGCTTGTTTCATGCTCTTCATCGACAACAAGAAGAGCAAGCTTAGGAAAAGGCAAGAAGAGAGCAGAGCGCGCACCAACAACGATACATGATTCTCCTTGAGCTATTTGCTTCCAAGTTTTTCGTTTTAGGGCAGCAGAAACGCCACTATGCCAAAGAAGAGGAGAAAAGCCAAAATGTCGTTCAAAGCGCTCAAACCACTGAGTACTTAAAACAATCTCAGGCAGCAAAACAAGACCCTGGGAATTTTGTTTTAAAACTTGGCTTAAAGCTTCAAAATATACTTCCGTTTTTCCAGAACCTGTAACTCCATCTAAGAGGGTAACGCAGAATTTTTTTTCTTGAACTTGTTTTTGGAGAACTAAGCTTGCCTCTCTTTGAAGGGGTGTTAAAGGAATATGAAAAGGGGTAGTAATTTCAGGTGGCAGAGCACTTTTTTTCTTTTTGCTAGAAGAGATAGGTGTAAAGAGCGTTTTTTCCCCTAAAGCTAGTTTAAGGACAGAGCCTAAAGGGCTCAAAGTATATTTAGAAACCCATTCAATGAAAGTCAGGCATTCTAAAGGGAAAGGAGGAAGATCTAAAACATGTTCAATATCTTTAATTTTATCTTTAGATAAGAAAGGAGGATTTTCTTTTACTTCTGTTATTTCCCATATAACGCCTATGGATTTTTTTTTGCCAAAAGGGACATAAACAAGATTTCCTTTTTGTACGTTAAGATTAGAGGGTACTCTATACGTATAAAAAGTAGAAAGAGGCACGGGTAAAAGAACAGAGACAAACATGGAGCTTACAAGACATCTAGTTCGGATAATATTGATTGAGAAGACCCTTAAGAGATTTTTCGAGAATAACAGGATCTGTTTGATGAGAGAAATGCATAATATATTTTCCTTTGGGATCCATGACATAAATTAAAGAAGAATGATCCACTAAATAGTGGGGATCTTGAGGGATAGAAGAAGGAGCTTTTGAAGCATAAACTTTATAAGCTTTTTTTAAAGGCAGGAGCTCTTCTTCCGTTCCTGTTAAAGCAATAAAATGCGGATCAAAATCTTGCATATAAGTTTTTAAAAGTTCTTGCGTGTCTCGATTCGGATCAATCGTAATGAATAAAGGTTGGAAGTAATCTGCATTTTTTCCTAAGCTTTTGAGAGCTTGGGAGATGTTTGAGAGTGCTGTTGGGCATATATCTGGGCAATAACTATACCCAAAATAAACAAGAAGGATTTTTCCATTAAATTCTTTATTCGTCCGATAAATGCCATTTTGATCTCGAAGTTGGAAGGGACCACCTAATTCTGGAACTCCTTGTTCTTTTACGTAGAGAAGGGAGGTATTTTTTGATATAGGCCCAAAATTTTGCCAAGAAAAATATATCCCGGTTGCTATGATGCTTAAAAATCCTATAAAGAGAAAAAGTTTTTTTAAGGGAGACATATAATTTTCTCTATCGTTAAAACTAAGGGAGAAATTAAGTATCGGTATAGCACGCTTTTTCTTTAAGCAAAAGAGATGCTTGGCTAATAAGGCCTTTTAGGCAAGTATTCGATAGATTCTCAAGTTGGAGGTTTTCTGTTTGAGAAAGGGATTCTTTTTGACTGAAGATAAGAAGGCGTAGTTGAAATTCCTTTATTTTCAACGCAAGGCTTAAGTTTTTCTCTGTCAAAGCTTGTTCGTAAAGATAAACTAAATCTTCTTCTATGGAAGATAGGGAAAGAGAGGCTTTTCTTTTGAGGAGGTTGTTTACCATGAGTGCTATTCTTACTTTAGGATAGAATCTGAGATAAAAAAAACACAAGTTAAAAACGTATATGGAACAAAAAATGTTTAGAAAAAAGGAATTTATTCGCAAAAAGTAAAAACTTTGCTAAGGTGCCAGATAACATAATGATAAGATATAAGGAATGTTATGATAAACAATAAGAAATTTTTTTCATTTTGTGTGGTAAGAGCTAGTATATCGTTTCTTATAATGATTTGTGTTGCTGGGTGCACTGTGGATGATGCTCTCCTTGAAAATAAAACAGGGGCAACTACTGTTACTTATAGGCCTTTTGTAAAAGAAGTAGGCATCACAAAAGAGAGCCAGACATGGATATTTAAAGCCATTGAAGCTTTGAAAGAGAAAAAATTTCGCGATGCCTCACAGAATATAAATAAAGCTCTTAAATATGATTCACAAAATAGTTATTTGCATTATTTAAATGGGCTTACATACCATTTATGGGGGATCTCTGAAGACCCTGCTCAATTGGCAAATGCCCTAGAGGGGTATAAAGTCGCTCTGCAGTTTGATTCTGGTAATACTATGGCTTCGCGTAATTTAGGAAAGCTCTATATAGATTCGCACCAATATTCTAAAGCTCAAAATCAATATGCGGATGGTGTTTTATCAGATCCATCTAATTCTAGTATGATGAAAGGGCTTATTATTTCTTCTTACTTAAATCAAGATGTAGAAACTGCTTTACAAGGTATTGCACTGCTAGAAAAACAAGGGACTATAACCTCTGATATGTATCAAGTAGCCTCTTTAGTATATGCGGCTGCTGGCGAGTCATCTACAGCTCATAGCTATTTTCAGAAAATGAAAAAAATTTCGAAAGATGCACATACCTTGAGGTACATTGAAGGGCGTTTAAAGGCATGGAATGAGTTTTACTTGGTTGTGGCTAAAAAAGACTTAGCTCAAATTTCTGCTGCTAAGCCTAAACCGGAAAAGAAAAAAGGACCTTTTGCAAAATTAGGAATTAAGGAGGCAAAAGGGAAGCAAAACATTAGAAAAGGAAAGAATAAACAGGTACCTTTTGAGGATGGTTTTGGAGATGATTTTGAAGATAATCAAGGGAACAATCATAAAGGAAAAAAGAAACAGTCTTCCGTTATAAATACTGATGAGAAAAAATTTGCTTATATTCCTTACTTAGAACAAGGAGCTGCAGATGAAGATTTTGGTGATGACTCAGAAGATAGCTCTGATGACGGTTTTGGAGAGGAAGGTGGTAATTCAGGCGGTGGCTCTGAAGGAGGGTTTGGAGGTTCAGGTGGTGGTTCTTTTGGAGGAGGGTTTGGAGGCTCAGGTGGTGGTTCAGTCGGTGGTTCTTTTGGTGGGTTTGGTGATGGAGAGGGCAGCTCAGAAGGAGGAGGGTTTGGAGATTCAGAGAGCGACTCAGAAAACGGTTTTCCGGAGGGACTAGGTAGTGGATT
>CAYUAL010000039.1:0-11706 GCA_964442815.1 uncultured Alphaproteobacteria bacterium
GTAGAAGATATGAAAAATGATCCCTCTTTGAAATCTCTTATTTTGGATCACCCTGCTGTTTGGGGTGTAAAGAAGATGACAGGACTAGATGTATCTCTAGAAGGACGATTTAAAATTGCCCCTATGTCTGAATTATATGTAAGGCCCGAGTTTTATAAGAGACTTAGAGCAGCTTACATTGCGCATGGAATTCGTCTTGCTTCTCCTGCTCAACTTATTTATATGGAAACAAGTGTAGAAGATAAACCTTCTTCTCCCTTGCCTAAATAACTATTCTAGGTGAAAAAACGCTTATTTAATAAGGAGTTTCAATATGCAAAAGTCTCTTACATCTCTTTTTGTTCTTTTTCTCTTTATTGTAGCAGGTTGCCAAAGCTCTAATATAGGACCTGAAGTACCTTTAGATACTCAAAATTTTGCTTCTTTTCCTTTAGATGCAAAAACCATAGAATTTAAATCAAAATACGACTCTCTTACTATGGATTCCTACGTGAACTCCCTAGTAGCCTCTGTCTTAGGTTGGTCGAAACAACATTTTATAGCACAAAGCTCTCAAGGAAAAGCCATTGTTGAAATTGATGAATTAACGGCAAAAGACATACCTCTTTTCTCTAATAAAAATATCGGTTCCTATCTTACAATCAATCAAGCAGGCACTTTAGAAGCTAGTTTAGCCTTAAAAATATCTATCCAGGATAATACAGGGTTTACCAAGAAATTTTTAGAGGTAAGGGCACGACGTTCTCAGACCTACCCTGAAAAAATCACTCTCGCTCAGAAGGAAAAAGTATGGCGTTCCGTTATTAATAGTATTATTAATACCCTTAACGATAAGTTAAAACAAATGATGGGATGATATTTTGATTCCAACTTATCTGGAAAAGCTTCTTCATTTTAAAGTAAGAAATTTATTTCCATAGTGAAAACTTTTTTGTAAGAAGAGCTACTTCCTCTAAAGGACCAAATAAAACGCATCCATAATAGATAAGATTTTCTTCGGATGTTTTTCTTGTATTTTCTAATTGTTCAACGTATGTACCACCTGTCATAGTATTTAGAAAAATGCCTTGAAGAATATTTTGCTCTCTAGCAGCCTTAACCGTTTTACGAATTTCCCCTGACTTTGCACGCAAAATTATAAAAGGCATTTGAGAAATATTCGGATAAATATTTCCATCTGCATCACTGTAATCATCTAAATGCAAAGTTTTCGTATTAAGCTTAGTCCCCAATCCAATAGCTATATGCCCTAAAGCATTTAAAGCAACTCCAGTTTCAACATCCTTATTTAAAACGGCGACTAACTTATTAACAAAGCCCATATATACCTCAACTCTCTCTAATTAATCTTTACCATTGCTCCTTTAAGGCTAAGAATAGCACCAGCTTCATAACTTCCCATGGCTCCAGCTTTAAGGCTCATCATGGCTCCTGCTTTGATATTGGTGTTCATACCTCCCTCAGCAGTTAATCCCATTCCTGCTTTTATAGTAAAGTTCATACCTGCTTTTGCATTAAAATTCATTCCTGCTTCCTCAGAAAAATTCATACCTGCTTTTTCGGAGATAGATTTAGCTGATTCTATTGTAATATTTCCTGTTGCTTTAATAGTTAAATTACCAACCACTTCTAAGGTATAATTTTTTGTTACTTTGCGGGTATAGTTTCCATTTATTTCATGGGATTCATCGCCCATAGCCAATTTCACAGACCGGTTACCTTTATCAAGGGTGGTCTTTTCATCTCCTTTTGTAATAGTGACTGTTTTATCACCTTTTGTAATTTCTAAAGTATGATTACCTTTTCCCGATCCTTGGCCTTGAATCTTTACTGTTCGAGAGCCTTTTTTAATCGTTAGATTATCATTGCCGCGTTTGGCAGGGCCACCGGGATTTTCATCTTTAACTTCCTTACCTTCTAAAGTGACATCTCGGTCTCCAGCTTCGATAATTGTTTTACAATTTCCTTTCTCTATTTTTGTATTTCGATCATTAATAATATCAATATTCATATCCTTCTGAGCATGAATCCATATTTCTTCCTTATCCTTCTTATCTTCAAATCGAAGCTCATTAAATCCTTTGCCTCCTTTAGAAGTATTAGACTTCATTGTCGCTTTAGTAGCTTCACTAGGCCTATAAGGCGGCATATGATCTGCATTATAAACAGAACCCGTTACCAAAGGCTTATCAGGATCTCCATTTAAAAAAGATATGACTACTTCCTGTCCAATTCGTGGTGTATAAAGTGTTCCCCAATGCGTACCTGCCCAAGCAGTAGCCACTCGAATCCAACAAGAGCTTGTTTCATCATTTTTCCCGTGACGATCCCAATGAAATTTTACTTTAATGCGGCTATAATTATCTGTATAAATTTCTTCTTCTTTTTTACCGGTTACGATAGCTGTTTGGGATCCATAGATTCTCGGGTGAGGTGTTCTTAAGGGAGGTCTATAATGCGTCTTACTTGGAAAAGCTTCAAATTCATTCTCATAAAGGAAAGTTTCTTTTTCCACATCATACTGCGCTCGATGACGAACTGTTTGCAAAACGTACTCTCCGTTTACCTCACGCGCATTATGGTCTACCAAATGAAATTTATGCCCCGCTGAGAAAAAAGGAACGGTACTTTTTCCTTTTAAAATTTTTTGAGAGCTTTCATACGCCTGTAAGCGAATATTAGTAACTCCTTCCCCTACAGAATGTTGTTGATAATGCCCTGGATATTCAAAATGAATACCTCCAATTCCATGTCCTTTGCTTTGAGCCAATAAGCTTGTTTTAGGTGTTGTATAATTAAAATCTGTGGAAGCAAAACCACCTAAAACTGTAGAATTAATAATATCACAATTAAAAACTACATCAAAAGGAACAGCGGTGAATTCGCTATTTACGTAAGATATTTTATTCCCTTCTTTAATATTGGGATGAGCAGAAGGTTCATCTCCTATAATAAGCGTATGTTTTCCGTTTTCATGCTCAAAGAAATAAAAAATTCCTTCTGATTCCAATAAACGACTTACAAAAGCAAAAGCGCTTTCATTATATTGAACACAATATTCTCTTACTTTTCTTCCTTGCCGATGGGTTGCATCTTTTAAAGGCGTTACTTTATATTCTGATAAAACTTTTTTAATAATTTTAAGCGTATCTTCATTCTGAAAAATACGACAATCCCCATTAAATTGCGCCAACCAGAATAAGGGGTATAGCTTAGCATAATAAAGAGTCACTTCTGCTTCTTCTAAATGCCTTCGACTTTCTTTAACTAAGGGATGTCCAATTGTAGGGCCTTGAACGAATTCCCCTATAACTCCATTAATATAACGCACTTTTCTTTCATGCCTAATTACTATTGTGGAACTTTTCCCAAGTATATGACTTGCATTTAGATTGGGAGAGCTACTATACATGCGTAAATTAAAATAAAAGGGCGTTGATAGGGATTCTACCCCTTCCATATCCATTAAAATAAGGGCCTCTTTTCCAAGAGGTGTTTCCACTTGTAAAGAAAGTTTTTTCTGAACGAGAACGTTACCTGTCATTAGTTTTATCTTTTAAAATTTTATATAAAAGTAGCATAATCTATCTATTCTCTTTGGAGAAGAGGAAAGATCTTGATAGGTTTTCCGAATTAAAATATGTTGCTAAAATAAAGAATAGAGGAGCTTACAGCCATACATTCTCTCTTTTTCTATCTCTTCTTATTTTTTCTCTTTGCAACCGTTAGCGTTTTGCTTGCCGGTATTATTGGTTTTGCAAAAGGAGGAGATTTTAACAAGAAATATGGTAACCTTCTTATGCAACTGCGTGTTATCCTGCAAGGAATAACTCTTATCCTTTTTGCGCTCCTTCTGTGGATGAAATTTTGATGGTTCAATTAACACGCATTTATACTAAGGGAGGAGATAAAGGAAAAACGTCCCTTGGAAATGGAAAACGAGTCCTAAAATCTTCTTCAAGGATAGAAGCTATTGGTGCAATAGATGAAGCAAACGCTGCCATAGGCATTATACGATCCTTCTTAACAAAGCACAGTCCTTTTACTTCTTTTTTAGAAATTATTCAAAATGATCTTTTTGATATAGGAGCTGATTTATGCATGCCTTCTTCTGATAACTCCAAAGAGGCTCCTTTGCGTCTTACTCAAGATAAAGTTAGCGCATTAGAAAAATGGATAGATGAGCTCAATAAAGAGCTTTCTCCTTTAACCTCTTTTGTTCTTCCTGGAGGTTCTACAGAGGCTGCTTTCTGTCATCTTGCACGCACAACTATAAGACGAGCAGAGCGTATTCTTGTTCATCTCTCTCAGAAAGAACCGCTCAATCCTGTCATATTGCAATATATTAATCGTCTTTCCGATTTTCTTTTTGTTCTAGGACGTATGTTAAACAATAAAGGAACAGCTGACGTCCTATGGGTACCTGGCGGAAAAAATATTCCCCTCTAACTCTTTAAGATATTTTTCCCTTGACTAAAAAAAGTAAAAATGAAAAATGAGGTGCTTTTAATTTTCGTTTAATTTAACTCTTGTGAGATTTTATATCATGGCGCGCGGTACTTTAATTTGGCTCCCTTGGCTCCTTGCTTCCTTTTTCTATTCTTATCAATATATTATTAGAGTTTTACCCAATATAATGATGCCAGATATTATGGCTCGTTTCTCTATAGATGCTTCTCTTTTTGGTCAATTTTCAGGAGTTTATTATATTGGCTATACATTAATGCATATTCCTTTAGGCATTCTTCTAGATCGAGTGGGGCCCAAGATAATTATGCCTATCTGTGTACTTTTAATCGTTTTAGGCCTTTTACCTCTTATTCTTACAGATTACTGGATATTTCCTATAGCAGGACGTTTCCTTATCGGAATGGGTTCTTCTGCTGCTATCCTAGGAGTTTTTAAAATCTTAAGAATGAATTTTCCTGAAGATAAATTTACGCGCATGCTTGGAATATCTGTGATGATAGGACTTGTTGGAGCTTTATATGGAGGGGAGCCTGTTAATACGCTTCTTCAAACATATGGAGCAACCTCTCTTATATGGCTTCTAATAGGAGGGGGAAGCATCATGGGATTCCTTCTTTACGTTACCATTCCTGCTTTTTCTAAAACAACAACCTCTTATAAAGCTTCTTTAGGAAAAGAACTAAAAGCTGTCTTCTTAAACCCTAAGGTCTTATTTATCTGCATATTAGGAGGTCTGATGGTAGGTCCTTTAGAAGGCTTTGCAGATGTATGGGGCACACAATATCTCAAAAATGTATATAGGCTAGATCAATCTACTGCAGCCTTTTTGCCTTCTCTTATTTTCCTAGGAATGTGTATAGGATCTCCTCTCATTAGCTATATTGCAGATAAATTTCAAGCGTATACAAAGCTTATCATAATGAGTGGCTTATGGATGGCTGTAGGATTTACTCTTCTTCTCTTAGGTTGGATAGAAGCCAGTATGCTTCCTTTCTTATTTTTTACTGTAGGTATTTTTTGCTCTTACCAAATCTTGGTCATTTTTAAGGCTAGTACCTTTGTAAATGAAAACCTTATCGGGCTTTGTACAGCTGTAGCTAATATGATTATGATGACTTTTGGTTATCTCTTTCATACTTTTATTGGAAAAACTATGGATATTATTCAAGGAGAAAAATTAAACGGCCAGGTGGATTTATACACACAAGAGGCGTTTGTAGGAGGCCTTTCTATTATTCCTTTTGGCCTTTTTATAGGAACTCTTGGTTTTTTTATTTTATTTTCTTGTACAAAAACAAAACAAAAAAACTATGCTTCCGAACCAAAGACGCGGTAAAAAAGCTTATCGTTTCGGGAAATGGGCTGAAACCATTGCACGTCTTTTTTTGTTAGTTCGCGGATATTCTTGTCTTTATCAAGGCTTTCGCCTTTCTTTTGTGGAAGTAGATCTTATTTTAACCAAGAAGAATACCCTTATTTTCTGCGAAGTAAAAAAGCGAGCCTCTTTTTTAAAAGCTGGGGAATCTATAAAAAGAGTTCAAAAAGAACATTTGTTAAAAGGTGCACGTCTTTTTTTAAAAATGTATCCACAATTTCAAAATCATGATATACGGTTTGATGCTATCCTTTTGGAACCTTGGAAGCTACCTCGTCATGTTAAACATGCTTGGGACGAAACCTATTTTTAAGGAACTGCCATGCGTTTTGCTTTTTTATCTTTATCTCTCCTCCTTCTTCTTTCTCTACCAAATTGTGCCCCTGTCCTTCTTTTTACAGCAGGTGTCGCAACTATTGATATGGCGACACAAGAGAGAGGAATTAAAGGAACCGTTAGCGATACGGAGATTCGCGCTGACATTAATCAATCATGGTTTTCTAAAAATATAGACATGTATCGAGACGTCCATCTCTCTGTCCAAGGTGGCCGTGTTCTTTTAACAGGATACGTCCCAACTCAAGCAGCGATGGATGAAGCAGTTCGCTTAGCTTGGCAAGCTAAGGGCGTAAAAGAAGTAATTAATGAGTTACAGATACAAAAAGAACAGCCCTTTGGCGCCTCCCTAAATGATGTTTGGATTTCGACACAAATTCGCTCCAATATGCTTGTAGCTGAAGATATTCACTCTAATAACTATAGTGTTACTACTATGGGAGGAACAGTTTATCTCTTAGGAATAGCCCAGAACCAAGAAGAGCTTATAAAAGCAGAAGAAATTGCAAAAAATACAAGTGGTGTTCAAAAAGTCGTTAATCATGTCATTATTAAAGAGCAACAGCCTCAAACTACTGAAAATCCTTCTCCTCTCCCCCAAGACTCTTCTACACAAGAAGACTTAACCGCATCTTCCGAAACCTCTTCTTCACAAGATACTTCTACACCATGGAACTCTACCCAGCCTGTTTCTGCTCCTATGGCATCTACGGAAACCATTACTGAAGAAAAACTATCTCCTCCCACCTAAAACTAATAGGAGTAAAGATGGTTACACGGACTTCTACTGTTGCATTTCGAGGCATTGATGTTTTACCCATTGATGTACAAGTACAAATATCTTCAGGAATGCCAGCTTTTTCTATCGTTGGTCTTCCTGATAAAGCTGTTGCTGAATCTAGAGATCGCATCCGAGCAGCGTTTCATGCCATAGGACTTTCTTTTCCTTTTGATCGCTTAACCGTTAATCTTGCTCCTGCAGATGTTCAGAAAGAAGGAAGCCATTATGATCTTCCTATTGCTTTAGGTATTCTCGGAAGTATGGGTATTGTCCCTAAAGAGGAAATTGAACAGTACACCGCTTTAGGAGAGCTAGGGCTTGACGGAAGTATAGCATCTGTTGGTGGTATTCTATCTGCCGCAATAGAAGCTCATGCACAAGGCAAAGGCCTTATTTGCCCATCTAGCACAGGATCTGAAGCAGCTTGGGCTGGAGAAGGTCTTTTAATTTTAGCTCCACAAAACCTTCTTTGCCTTATTAATCACTTTAAAGGTCATCAAGTTCTCTCTCGTCCTGAACCTAAAGCGGCCCAATCTTTTAAAACACTCCTTGATCTCAAAGATATAAAAGGCCAAGAAACAGCCCGACGTGCTTTGGAGATCGCAGCTGCTGGAAGGCATAATATGCTTCTTATTGGGCCTCCAGGCGTAGGGAAGTCCATGCTTGCTTCTCGCCTCCCGTCTATTCTACCTCCTTTATCTCCTCAAGAAGCTTTGGAAGTTAGTATGGTGCATTCTATAGCTGGTCTTCTAGAAGACGGAAGCCTTATTACGTCTCGACCTTACAGAGACCCTCATCATTCTGCTTCCTTACCAGCTATGGTTGGTGGTGGTATAAGAGCACGTCCTGGGGAAATTTCTTTAGCTCACCATGGCGTTCTTTTTTTAGATGAACTCCCAGAATTCTCTCGAGGAACTTTAGAAGCCCTACGACAACCTCTAGAAACAGGTCGCGTAACTGTTTCTCGCGTTAATAATCATGTTACTTATCCCGCACAAGTACAGCTTGTTGCAGCTATGAATCCCTGCCGCTGCGGATACCTTTCAGATCCAAGCCGAGCTTGTTCTCGCGTTCCTAAATGCGCCTTAGACTACCAAGCTAAGATTTCAGGACCTTTATTAGATAGAATAGATCTTTATATAGAAGTAGAAAACATACCTTCTTCCCTTTTATCTTCTCCTATTTCTTCCGAATCTTCTGAGACGGTACGAACCCGTGTCTTTCAAGCTCATGCTTTTCAGAAAGAACGATTTAAAGACCTTAAATTAGATAACAATAAAGATAATGACAACATAGCTAACAAAACTTTTTCTCAAAAAGCCCAAACCCTTCTTACAGCAGCTACAGATACTTTTAGAATCTCTGCTAGAGGATACACTCGTATTTCCAGAGTTGCCCGCACAATTGCAGATCTCTCTCTCTCTTCCTTTGTAGAAGAGCACCATATAGCAGAAGCTCTTAATTATCGCCGTGCTTTAGGATGAAAAATGTCCATAGACCCTAAAAATTTTGATTCTTTATCTTGGGTATGCCATATTAAGAATGTCAGCTGATCGTTATAATGTTTTCTCTTAAGAATCAACAATTTTGGGTGAAGTATCTTTTTAGGTATTTACCTTAAATTA
This sequence comes from uncultured Alphaproteobacteria bacterium, assembly GCA_964442815.1. Lineage (GTDB taxonomy): Bacteria > Pseudomonadota > Alphaproteobacteria > 16-39-46 > 16-39-46 > CAYUAL01. The sequence goes on from CAYUAL010000039.1 coordinate 8,588, forward strand.
AGTAAAAACCACATAATCTTTGGATGCATACCAAAGACTAGTAAAAAGATGCTCACCCATATTGTTGTATTTAGAGACTACCGTTTATATATGGATCTTACCCTTCAAAACTCTTTAAGGAACACAATAAACAGAAGTTTTTTAATTAATTTTTCGCGAATTAGCTTTAAGCATGTTTCTTCCATTTTATCTTGGGAAATAAACCTATATAAATATTGCATCTTAAAATTTTAACTTTAAGAAAGTTTTTAAAGATGTCGTTGGAAAGAATAGTTTTCTCTTTGTGTCCCTTTGATGTAATAGAAAACCAACATATTCAAGAAACTCTTAGCTGGATTCGTTCTGGAGCTCCTCTTTACCGTATCCAAAAGCCGGATGTACCCCCTAAGCATCTTGTTTCTTATTTCGTAGTATGGGATGAAAAAGCTCACAAAATTCTTCTTGTAGACCATAAAAAAGCTCAGTTGTGGCTTCCTTCGGGTGGGCATGTAGAAGAGGGAGAGGATCCTAAAATGACGGTTGAACGAGAGTGTATGGAAGAACTTTCTATAAAAGCAGAATTTTGGAGAGAAAATCCTATTTTTTTAACCGTTACACCTACAGTAGGGCTAACGGCAGGACACATAGATGTAAGCTTGTGGTATGTTTTAAAGGGGAATTCTTCCTATAAGCTTCAATTTGATATAGAAGAGTTTAATGCTGTTTGTTGGTTTGGATTAAAAGACATTCCTTTTGAAAAATCTGATCCTCATATGGAACGTTTTATCAATAAATTCAAAACCTTCCTCTAAAAAAAATTTTCAATAAAGCTAAGGAAATAATTTTAGAATGAAACTTTCTCCTCGGATTTCTTTTGAAATAGCTTCGTCTTCTTATGAAAGATTGCTTCTCGCTTGGCATGATAAACCTCATGTACAAGAGTTTTGGGATAATAGCCAAAATCAAAGAAAAAATGTTATAAATTACTTACAAGGAAAAAAAGATATTTTTGATTATTGGATCGGTTTTATAGAGAATAAGCCTTATAGTCTTCTGATGACATCAGATTGTACAACAGATTCTCCTGAAGTATTTAAACCTCATCTTTCCAAAATAGGGAAAACTTTTAGCATCGACTTCATGATTGGAGAAGAGACTTATTTAGGAAAAGGGCTTGCTTCTATTACCTTAAAAGCGTTTATTAACTTCATGCGTATGAATGTAGATCCAGCTATTCATACCTTTATTATTGATCCTGCTGAGACAAATCCTAGAGCTATCTATGTATATGAAAAGGCTGGCTTTAAAAAAGTACAAGAATTTACTTCCCAAGAAGGGTTTTTTAAAGGAATTCGACATTACCTTATGATACAGGAGATACCAGCGTGATTATAGGAATGAATAACATTACTTTGGCAATAACAGAAATAAAGTGATCCTTTCATTTTTACAAAGATGTTTTAGGCTTAAAGCCACTTTGCCGATGGGATAAAGGGGCCTATTTTTTAGCAGGTGATTTTTGGTTTTGTTTAAATTTGGATAAGAACCGGAAGCTTACGCATTGCTATACACATTATGCATTCAGTATCTCTAGATTTTGATAATATATATCAGCGTATTATAAAGTCAGGGAGCCATATTTTTAAAGAAAACACCTCTCTTGGAGACTCTATTAATTTTCTAGATCCAGATGGCCATAAATTAGAAATTCATATGGAAAACTGGGAAGACCGCATAGCAGCTAAGAAAGAAAACCCAGGCTTTTGGCAAAATATAGAGTGGTTTATTTGAAAAATTCTAAAGACTTATCGGAGGGCAGGAGGTTTAGTAAAAAGCGAGTTTAAGAAAGTAAACCTAGGTTTCATAGTTCCTTCTATGTCTATTTGCTCAAAGAACATTTCTTTCGGTCTTACCCAAAGTCCGTGATCTCCATATAATTGGCGATAGACAACCATTTCTTCTAGAGTTTCTGAGTGACGACAGAGCCCCATTACTTCATAAAACTTTCCGCTATAATGTTGGTAAAGGCCTAATTTTAGTTCTTGTTTCATGGTAATTTATTATCGTTTATGAAAAGTTCTCCAGTTTTTTAAGGGAGTTTGCGCAATTAGTATAAAGAACTAATAATTTTTCTTTACGAAGTTTTTGTTCTTCCACTATTTCCAAGGGAGCTCGCCCAATAAAATCAGGATCAGTTAGTCGTTTATCTAACAGGTCCTTTTCTTTCGTTATCTTTAGCAATTCTTTTGTTAAACGCTCTTTTTCAGAGCCAATATCTATTAGTCCTTCTATGGGTATAAAAAAAGTTTCTTCTTCAAAAAGAAGATCTAAGGTCTTTACACCCATGGGAGGTAGCCCTTCTTCAATATTTTTTATACGTGCTAAAGAACATATAAAAGAGTTATATTGCTTTATGTACTTGAGAGCTCGAGGGGTTATATTCCCTAAATAAAGTGTAATGTACTCTTTGGGTGGAATATTAATATCTGCTCTAAAACCTCTTAAAGTAGTAATAAGAGTTTGGATCCAACTAACTTCTTCTTGTAAGGAAAAGTCTATAAGAACTTTGGATGATTCCGGCCATTTACCTGTTATTAAGAGGGAAGGTATAATTCCACTTTCTTTCTGAAAAAATGCCCACAATTCTTCTGAAATAAAAGGCATAAAAGGATGTAAAAGGCGTATTAATTTACAAAAAGACCAAGCAAGGGTTTCTTTGACTTCTAGGGTATCTTTTTCTTGAGAGGATTCTTGGAAAAAACACTTCCCAAATTCTAGTCCCCAATCGCAAAAGGTATGCCAGATACCTTGGTAGAGGATATGGGCTGCTTCATTGAATTTATAAGTATCAAGAGCAATAGTTGTTTTGTGTACAATATTAGCTGTTTCTCCTACAAGCCATTTAGAAAGAGGAGTAGTAACCTCTTTAGGATTAAAGGATGGGGATAACTTACAATTTTGCATCTCCAAGAAACGAGCTGCATTCCATATTTTTGTCGCAAAATTTCTGTACCCTTCAATGCGGGCTTCTGAGAGTTTTATATCCCTCCCTGGAGCTGCTAATGCACAAAGAGTAAAACGGAGAGCATCTACTCCAAATTTATCAATAAGATGAACAGGATCCAAAACATTGCCTTTAG
>CAYUAL010000040.1:0-5554 GCA_964442815.1 uncultured Alphaproteobacteria bacterium
GGATCAACTCAAGGGTTTATACCATGACGCTTATTTATCCATCAACAATATGCAAGGTATTTTCCAAGCTATTCGTAGTGGTGTTGGTATAGGGGTGTTGCCTGACTATGTTGTATCTTGCTTGGCAGACAAATGCTCTGTGCATGATCTAGTACAGGTTCTCAAGAAAGTACCCAGTCCAACAGTTCAGTCTTATTTCGTATATCCTTCTGAATTGCGGCATTCTAAGCGTGTTCTTGTATTTAGAGACTTCCTTTTGAAGACTTTTGAGCAAGAAGGCCTTATAAAGCCTACATCAGCTGGAAAAGCTTCTGCTTAAATCATAAAAAAAATGTCATCCTCTCGGGCACCGACCCGAGGATCGCTAATTGAATAGATTCTCGCGTTAAGCGCAAGAATGACTTTCTTTACTGTTAACCTTCCACCAAGCTAATCTCAATTCGTTCCTTTGAATTACCAATATTCTTTCTTTTCAAAGTAACAAATCCTACTTCAGCTGTTGATTTAACATGAGTTCCTCCACAAGGAACTTTAGAAAAGTCTTCTATTTCCCAATAGCGTCTTTGAGCATTAACATCGGAAAAACCGGTCTTAATGATTTTATCTTGCCGGATGATATCATTGTATTCTGCTAAGATTTCCTCAAACATAGAGGAAATATTTCTGTCATAAATAAAATCTATGCGGGCTTTTGTTTCACCAATATGAGCTCCAATTTTTTCCAGCTCCAATTTTCTTGTGACAATTTCAAGAATAAGTTCAGCTGCAAAATGAAGTCGCATCAGCCTATAACGCCGGGGCCAGTCAATCTCTAAAAGCACTATGTCTCCAGGAGAAAACCCATGGTCTTCCTCAAGTATGTAATAGATAAAATTGCCTTCTATAAAAGAATCTAAGATAGGCTTGCCGTTGATAGAACCTTTGTCACTTTCTTGCCCTCCAGAGAAGGAGAAAACAATCGTTTCTTCTAATGAGACTCGATTTTTTACAACTGAGGCAACTTTAGTTGTTAATTGGCGTTGATAGGGATTATCCCAAAAGACTTTTTTCATGTGTAGGTATTATGAAAGGTTATATTTTTTTCTATGACTTTTTACTTGGGATTAAATCTTCAATTGCTGCTAAATCCATTGTTTTTTCGAGCTTCTTTATATCTTGTTCGATTTTCTTCTTAAGTTCTAGGAAGAGTTTGAGCTCTTTGCCAGCCAGTTTGCCAGAAGACATACTTTTGATGGAATTTGGATTGATATGGACGCCATTTTTTAGAACTTCAAAATGGAGGTGTGCGCCTGTAGTGCGTCCTGTTTTACCAACATATCCAATGACACTTCCTTGCTTTACACTAACGCCCGGACGTATATTGGAGGCAAATTTGTTTAAGTGAGCGTAAACAGTAGAATATTCTTTATTGTGCTGTATCTGGACAACATTTCCATATCCGCCTGATCTGGCTGCCTTTTTTACTCTCCCATCACCAGCAGCAAGAACAGGAGTTCCTATGGGTGCCCGGAAGTCTACACCTTTATGCATACGCGTATATCCATGGATAGGGTCTTTTCGGTTCCCGAATCCAGAGTTTATTTTAGCTCCATTAATAGGGGTGCGCATCAGAGCCTTTTTAATGGATTCTCCTTTTTCATTATAGAACTGTGCAATTTTTCCTGAAGTCATAAAGCGATACAATTGAAGAGATTTTTTCTTTTGAGGATGCAAGGCTGCATATAATACGTTCCCTGTACGTTCTTTTCCTGTGTGGGGATCTCGAAACCTTTCGAAGACAAGCTCTAGTTTATCTCCTTTTTTAATATCGCGCTGGAAGTCTATATCATAACTAAAAGCTTGAATTAAGGGGTTAAGTATATTGGCTGGGATACCTTTACCTAATGCACTAGCAAAAAGGCTTCCTTGTATGGTGATAGTAACTTTTTTTAAGGTTTTTTGAAGGGGAACTTCTTGTTTTTTTGCTTGGAAGTCCCCGTTTTCATGACGTTTTAAATGAACGCTTTTTCCCAAATCATGATAGAAATTCAAAGCTAAGAGCTTTTTTAAAGAATTGGATATTTCGCAAGTAACAGTGATTTCTTGTCCTGTTTTTAAGTGCTTAGGGTTATAAACTTTACATAATGCTTTTAGAGCTTTTTGCGTTTCTTCTTTAGGAATCCCAGCACTTGTTAAAAGGGTCTCTAATGTGTCTCCTTTATTAATTTTTAGTATTTCGTCTTTAGGAGTAGGGTCTTCTTGGGCGATAGAAGAATCTATGGGGGGTATGATTTCTTCAGGCTGTTCTTGAGGTTCTATTTGAGGTTGTATTGTGTTTTGGGGAAGAGGAAGATTAAAAGAAATTTGAGGTGGAGGAGGGGGTAAAGAACGAAAAGTTTTTTGCGTATAATAATCATAAAATGCCATGGAAAATGCCATTGTAAGGCAAAAAAAGCCGGCAAATTGTTGGATTTTTCTTTTCATACGCTAAAAAAGTATCTCTATTTTAAATAAAAACTAGGGAAATTTTAGTCCTAGAAAACAAACATAAATTGGCACATAAGTCAACGCATCATTATTACTCAATTGCTGCTCTGAACTGACGAAGTCACCTCGTGGCTTGACCACAGGATGACATTTAGTCATCAAATCCGCTTAGAAAGACCAATGGCAACTCGAGTGCCTGCTCTTATGAAGGCCGTAAAAAGGGTGTACCCCGTTAGGCGTTGAGCTTCATTTTTTAGCCCTATATCTCGGTGATGGAGCTCATCTTCATGGCATGTTGTAATGATTTCCTGTAAGGAGGACTCATAGGAAGGATTTACAGAGCGAAGTTTTTCTAGTTGTTCTTGATAATGCTGATCGATAACTTCTTCTACCGCTACGGTACAAGCCATGGCAGCACGACGGCCCAAAAGAGCAGAGGCTGCACCTATTCCATAGCCCAGTATGTGCCATATAGGAAGAAGTTTTGTAGAACGTACTGCATGCTTCTGGGCAAGATTATTAAAGAGATCTAAATGTTTTTCTTCTTGGTCTGCCATTTCTTGAATAAGAGGACCATCTACGGTTTTTCCTAAAATAGACAGCTGCCCTTCATAAATACGCTTTGCTCCGTATTCGCCTGCTTGGTTAACACGGAGCATTTTTTCTATCATGGGTGCGGGCATTAAGCTTCTTTCTTCTTACAGAATAAAGAAGATCCTGCCCAAATTGTTAGCAGGAGAGAGAAGAGAAAATTACATTCCGTAAGAGATAGTCCTAGGACACGGAAGGGAACCTCGTCACATCGAACAACAGGAGCTTCTGTTAGAGCTTTTTGAAGGTCTTCTACATTTTTAGCGTCTAATCCTACAGGGTTTCCACAGGCAGCACTTAATTCAAAAAAGTGTCTTTCAACTCCAATATGGTAAAAAGATATGCCTGCACCTATGAGGAAAGTAAGGGCAAGAAGAAAAGATGCGAGTTTTCTTCCAGTAGGATAAGCATAGTATCCTCCCAGAGCAATAACAAAGGATGCCATGTAAGGGAATCTTTCATAAAGGCATAAGATGCAGGGTTTTAAGCCAAAATTATACTCGCCCATATAAGCAACCATCAGTGCTCCTAAAGAGACAAGAGCAAAAAAGGCAAAAAGAAAACTTGGATTTTTAGAAAATGGACAGCTAGACATACAAGGCTCCTTAATTTTTATGTTGCCTTATAAGTTACCCTATAAACTTCAAAAGTGCAAATCCTCCGATAAGAGCGCCTATGGTTGTAAAAGCAAGAGCTGTTACATTTTTCTCAATAATAGAACGCATGGCAGCTCCATATTTCCAAAGAAGAAATGCTTCTAAGTAAAAACGAGTTGCGCGCGAAATAAAGCTAGCGGCTGCAAAGGTGAGAAAATTTAAGCTTGTTACACCGCTTGTAATGGTGACAATTTTAAAAGGAATAGGAGTTAACCCTTTTAAAACGATGATCCAAAATCCCCATTCATTAAAAAGATGTTGTAGTTTTAGAAAAGCGTTTTGTAGGCCATAGGTGTTGATAATCCATTCTCCAATGGTTCCAAAAAGAAAATATCCAATGAGATAGCCTAAAAAGCCGCCTATAACAGAAGTAGCTGTTGTTAAGAAAGCTAATAACCAGGAACGTTCTGGACGTGCAAGAGCCATTGGGATTAGGAGAGGATCTGGTGGGATGGGAGATACGGAGCTTTCTAAAAAAGACACAATTCCTAAAACCCATGTCGCATAAGGCTTATCGGCTTGAGAAATAATCCAGAAATAAAGCTTTTTAAACATAATGCATCCTATGTTTGCCTATGAGGGTGTAGCATAGATCCTTGGAGAAGATCTACAATAAAATAGCATCTTCTTAAAAAGATATATTCTTACGACAAATGGTAAGCTCTATGGAAGAGTTACTGGTGAGCATTGATATAAGTATCGAGATTTCTTACCATTTTTTTCAAGAGTAAAGTTTATAGTAGTTACTTCTTCATCTGTCGTAGCAGTTATTTTACTCGAATGTTTTTTTGTAAAGGACTTACCTATTCCTGTATAGGTATGAGGTTTGTCGGGTGTATTTTCTATAAGGGCTCCATGAAGACCTGTTGTTCCTTCTACAATAAATGCAAGTTCTTTTCCTTTTTTTGTAACATGAAGAATTCTAGCGTACCTATCTTTACATATTTGATGGATAGCCACTTCTTTTTCCGCGTAGGTAGGTGCAAAACTAAGGAAAAGAGCAGTACTGAGTAGATACATTGTTATGTTTTTCATTAGGATATCCCTTTTTATTTTTCTTTCTAAGATTAGCAAGCTTTAAGGAAGGCGAAAAGCATAAAGATAGAGCATTTAAGCTTTTCTTAAAAAGAAAAAGCGACCCTGTCCATAGTTACGGTCATCTAAAATCGTATAATATTTACCAATACAGGTGGGTACGGGTTCTTTCTTTTGGATTTCTACGACCAAGAGCGAAGCATCATGAATAAGATCTTTTTCATAGAGGGTCACAAGAGGTGGATTCGCTAAATCCTTCGCATAGGGGGGGTCTATAAAAACTAGATCGAATTGCGTAAAAGGGAGATAACTGGGCAGGGAAAAAGAAGAAGCTGCATCAAAAGAGAGAATAGTTGTTTTGTCTTGTACTCTTAAGGTTTCTATATTTTGTTTTAAAATTTTTTGCACCACAGGAGACTTTTCTAAGAAAGCACAAAAAGCCGCTCCGCGAGATAAAGCTTCTAAGCCTAAGGATCCAGAGCCCGCATAAATATCTAAAATATTGGCTTGGAGGAAACAGTCTTTTTCTTTAGAGAAGCGGTGCGCTAGGATATTAAAGAGAGATTCCCTGGCCCTATCTGTGGTAGGGCGCGTCAGAGAAGGAGGGGGGATTTGCAATGCACGTCCTCGAAAAGTCCCACCTATGATGCGGAGCATTTTAAGTCCTTAAGAAGAGAGGCAGGGAAGGTATCTTTTAAAAGCTTAGAAGGGATCGGTTGAATTTCTCCTGGTTTAAGAACTCCTAGCGAAAAAGGACCATAGGACAGGCGTATAAGACGGCTTACTTGGAGGTTAGCTGCCTCAAA
>CAYUAL010000040.1:5564-11568 GCA_964442815.1 uncultured Alphaproteobacteria bacterium
TTTCCCGGTTTTTGCCTTGCTTAAGAGTAACGGTGAACCAAGAATACATATCTTTATGGCTGTCCAACGTGATTGTATCCAGTTTATAAGTCTCTTTTCCTTCTATAAGAGGTTTTTGAAGCTGTTCCAAAAGATGAGGAGAATATTTCCCAAAAGTACGAACGCGGTAACGGCGAATCCATCCTGTCTTAGGAGATTCCATATAACGAGAGAGTTCTCCCTGAGTTGTAAGAAGGAGAAGACCTTCACTATTTAGATCGAGCCTTCCAACGGAAATAATGCGAGGGAGATCCGGGAAATGTTCCTTAAGATACGCAAAAACAGTTTGGCGTTCTTGAGGGTCTTTGTGTGTCGTGATAAGGCCTTTGGGCTTATAGAATTTCCAGATTTTTAAAGGGGTTGAGTCGGAAATAACTTTTCCAGAAACGACAATGTTATCCTCAGGGCTAACCAAAAAAGCAGGTGTGGTTAAAATTTGTCCATTTACAGAAACTTTTCCGGCTAAGATAAGTTTTTCTGCATCCCTGCGAGAGCAGACACCGCGGTGGGCGAGGACTTTAGCAATACGTTGGTTGGAGGGCGTAACCATGTCACCCCCCTACTTACAAAGTGTCATCCCGAACTTGTTTCGGGATCTGTCTTTGTTATGGTGAGACCCTGAAACAAGTTCAGGGTGACATTTAAGATGCCGAAATAAATTCGGCATGACAATTATACGCAACACGCCTCCACAAATGCTTTAAAAATAAACTTATCAATGGAACAAACGTGATATTCCGGGTGCCACTGAATACCAAGAACAAAGCGATGTTTTCTTGATTCGATAGCTTCAATGATGCCATCTGGTGCGACTGCACTAATTATGAGATCTTTTCCAAGGCCTTTAATAGATTGATGATGATTAGAATTTACAGTCCAATCCGTGGCGTTCTCACCAATAATGGAATAAAGACGTGTATTTTTATTAATAGTTATTGGGTGACGCACTGTTGTGGGGTTTTGGCGGTCTTGATGAACTAACGCATTAGGCACCATGTCAGGAATATGTTGAAAGAGGGTACCCCCTAAAGTAACATTGATAATTTGAAGGCCTGCACAAATACCTAAAATAGGCATGCCTCGCTCAAGCGCTTTTTTCGTTAAGCTGATTTCGAACTCCGCTCTTCTCGGAGTTATAGAAACACTAGGATGACAAGTTGTTTCTCCATACAAACAAGGATTCATATCATTCCCTCCAGGGAGTAATAAGCCATCAAGTTTGTCTAGATAAAGATCACTATCTTCTTCTTGATACGGAATACAAATAGGCAAAGCACCAGCTTTGTGTAAAGAAATGATATAATCTTCTCTCAAGGCATACCAGGGAGAACGAGAGTATCCTCTTAAAATATCACCTTTTAAAGAGGGAAGTTCATAATCGAGGGGAATACCAATAAGAGGTTTTTTAGAAGGCATCGGGGTATCCTATAGGACTTTTACATAGCATAAGGTATAAAGAATATATCTATACTCTTCTTAATGAAAATAAAAAATAATGTCAGCTAAAAAACATATTTTAATTTATACAGATGGAGCTTGCCAGGGAAATCCTGGGCCAGGAGGATGGGCAGCCTTACTCAAATGGAAAGATCATGAAAAAGAGATTTTTGGTGGGGAAACAGAAACAACTAACAATCGTATGGAATTAAAAGCAGCTATCGAAGCTTTAAAGTCTTTAAAAGAGTCATGTAGTGTGGATCTTTATACTGATTCCCAATATGTAAAAAAAGGCATTACAGAGTGGATAGAAGGATGGCAAGAGAGGGGGTGGAAAAATGCGGCTAAAAAAGCCGTAAAGAATCAAGATTTATGGGAAGAATTAAGCTTAGTGGTGAAAACACACACCATCCAATGGCATTGGATAAAAGGTCATGCAGGCCAGCCCGAGAATGAGCGTGTCGATGCTTTGGCTCGTGAGGAGATAAAAAAACTTTTTTAGGAAGTTGGGCCTGAAAGGAAAAGTCTTCCATCTTCAAATTTTAGATTTAATGTTTCTGTTAAAAATGTTCGCATTTTATCTGCGAGTCTTTCAGATGGCATATCGCTTTTAAAAGAAATGCTTTCTCCGGCTATAATAAAAGAAATTCGTGCGCTGGTATTTTGATGCACTTCTTGTCCTCCAAGGCAATAGGCTAAAAGAGTACATAGAGAATGGATGCTGGTAAAATTTAGGCGTTCTTGTGAATTTGAAGCAAAAATTGTAGTAAACAGTACTCTCAAATTTTCATTTTTTTGTAAGGCGCTTTCTAGTGCAAGGTTTTGAAGAAGCATAAATCTGGATAAAATTTCTCTTTTAAATGCATCAGGGATAATTGGGGAAGCATACCTAACAGCATGCATTGTGCGATCAGAGTCTTGCACAAGTTCAACATGCTCTCCCACGGCGCTCCTTCTTTCATAAGGTCCAACTCCAAAGAAGGAATCTAGGCGTGGCCTAATATCTTCAGGGGTTTCATGGGTAGGCACAATGAATAGAGGCTTGGAACTATTGGGTAGAAAACTTATTCCTATGGGTAGTTTTCTTTCTTTAGGGGAGGGTATAGTTTCATCTCCCTCTCTAAGTAATGTTAAGGAAAAAGTAGTTTTTAAATTCTGTAATCTCTCTTCTTCTAGGGGGGCGAAAGATAAAACTTTTTGGGGGAGTAGTATGATAAGTGTTAAAAAGAGTAACCTCTTGAACGAAAACATTTTTATCTCTTGCTTGCTAATGAGAATTTTTTTGGTATCAGGTTTTTCCTTATGTATTTTAGGTATATATCTATTAATAATTAAAAAGTCGAGGGCCAAATAATTATTGGGTTACCAGGTATGTGGCTTCCTTAGGCCCCTTCTCATCTTGACTGGCAAATGAAAAAAGTGAATTCTAAAAAGGTACATAATAAAAATTCATTGGAGGAAAAAATGATTCGTACACTAAAGAAAACAACCCTCAGTTTATTAATTGGAGGAGCCGTAGCTCTTTTTGCAGGAGAAAGTGCAGATGCATTTAAGCCTGGAAACTACAAAGATGAGAACGGAGCAGTGTTCGTCGTCGGAGCTGATGGAAATGTAGCAGGTGGTGCTTATAGTTTGGGAGGCGCTCTCAGAGATTGGTATGTGACAGAGATTGCTGATGGCGGGACAAAAGTACGCTATGCACATTCTGGTGAGAAGGGAAAAACTGGGGTTATGGAAGTAACCGCTTTAGCTGATGACCAAATGAGAGTGGTAATTGCAGAAGATGATGGAAAATACACAGCAAAGCACAAATACCAGTTAAGTGGTCCCCGTAAGTGATATAAAAGGGTGTTCGCTGCCAAACTAGAATTGGCACGGCATAATATATCTATCTATAAATAACTAAGCCCCCATATGGGGGCTTAAGTATTATTTCTGAGTTATACTAAGCTTTTTGAAGCTGCAGCTATTTTAGTTTCTTGAGCTACAGACATACTAGTTTCCTGAAGTTCCGCTATAAAAAGGGCTATGCGACGTTCTTTAGAGGCTTATATTTAAAGCGTTTAGGAGTGTTTTCTGCAAGGCCAAGGCGTTTAAGATAATCTGCTTCATACTCTTGATAATTACCTTCGAACCATGTGACTTTACCTTCTCCTTCAAAAGCAAGTATATGTGTTGCAATGCGATCTAAAAACCAGCGATCATGCGAGATAACTACGGCGCAGCCTGCAAACTCTAAAAGAGCTTCTTCCAAAGCGCGTAAAGTATCAACGTCTAAATCATTTGTGGGTTCGTCTAACAGAAGAAGATTAGCTCCCGATTTTAGAATTTTAGCTAGATGAACGCGGTTTCGCTCTCCTCCTGAAAGCTGGCCAACTTTTTTCTGTTGATCTGTTCCACGGAAATTAAACCAACCACAGTAAGCGCGGCTTTGGACTTTTCTTTTTCCTAGCTCTATTTCATCTAAGCCGCTGGAAATTTCTTCCCATACGGTTTTATCAGGTTTTAAAGCGTCACGTACTTGGTTAACATATCCAAGGACAACCGTTTCTCCTAAACGTAAGGATCCTTTATCAGGCTGCTCTTCTCCAGCAATCATTTTAAATAAGGTTGTTTTTCCAGCACCGTTAGCTCCAATAATACCAACAATACCACCAGCAGGGAGCTTGAAAGAAAGGTCTTCGATGAGTAGTTTATCTTCAAAACCTTTTGTAAGGTGGGAGGCTTCTACAACTACAGATCCTAAACGGGGACCGGCGGGGATCATAATTTGAGCGGGAGCAGAGGATTTTTCATTGGATTTTGATAGCAAGGTCTCATAGGCTGTAATACGGGCCTTGCTTTTTGATTGACGTGCTTTAGGAGATTGCCGAATCCATTCAAGTTCATGGGCTAATGTTTTTTGGCGCGCTTCTTCTGTTTTAGCTTCTTGGACTAAACGTTTTTCTTTTGTTTCAAGCCATTGGGAATAGTTCCCTTCAAAAGGAATAGTATTTCCTCGATCAATTTCCAGAATCCATCCTACTACATTATCTAAGAAATAGCGGTCGTGGGTTACTAAAACGACTGTACCAGAGTAATCTTTCAAGTAGCGTTCAAGCCAAGCTACAGACTCTGCATCCAAATGGTTAGTAGGCTCATCTAAGAGTAGCATATCGGGATGGGAAAGAAGCAAGCGGCATAAAGCAACACGTCTTTTTTCGCCTCCTGATAGATTTCCTATTTTTCCTTCTTCAGGAGGGCATCTTAAAGCATCCATAGCTATTTCTATGGTATGATCTAGTTCCCATCCTTTGGAGGCATCTATTTTATCTTGAAGAAGAGCTTGTTCTTCTAAAAGAGTATTCATTTCTTCATCGCTAATGGGATCACACATTTTATAGCTAATTTCTTGGAACCGATCTAAAAGCGTTTTAATGGGGGCGACGCCTTCTTCAATGGTTTCTCGAACGGTTTTAGAAGCATCAAAATCAGGTTCTTGAGGAAGATATCCCACACGGATACCTTGGGCTGCCCAAGCTTCTCCTGTATATTCTTTATCTATACCTGCCATAATTTTTAACAAAGTAGATTTTCCCGCACCGTTTATACCTAAGATTCCAATTTTGGCACCTGGTAGAAAAGATAGCCAAGTATCTTTTAATATTTCTTTTCCCCCAGGATAGACCTTTCGAAGGTCTTTCATAACATAGACATATTGATAAGAAGGATTTTGGGACATGGAAAACCTTATTTAAAAAAGAGGAAAAAATTGTTGTGGTTTGATGTTAATGTGTTTGCCTGTGGCCCGACGTTGCTTCCGCTTTCGCACAAAATGTGCTTCAGCGTGATGAAGCTTCGTCGTGGCATCACGCCATAGCGCGTTCCGCGCGACGGCGGATGGTGGGCCCGGTAGGACTCGAACCTACGACAACACCGTTATGAGCGGTGTGTTCTAACCAACTGAACTACAGGCCCTTACGCGTTACCTTACTTATTTTAGAGAAAATATCAACTTCTTTTATTTGGTGCTTTATGTTTTCCAATCTATTGCTACAAAACATGGAAAAGATGAAGAGAACTCCTGTTCTTTCTCTAAAATAGATGGGATAATTACTTTGCCAGTAAGAGCATTTTCAAGGAACTCTCCTTCAAAGGTTAATTCTTGAGTTTCTGGGTTATATGTAGGGCTTAAGAAGCGGATATCATACCTAACATAGTTATTAGCTGTTCCTTTTGTATATATATATCCGTTAGGCGGAGAAACTTGGAAATTATCAGCACCTTTCGTCCAAATGTTTAAGAATGCTTCAATAGGTTCTATTTCTTGTTTTGGCGCTCCATAGGGTATTACAAGAATATGCTTAACGCCTCTAAAAGAGATTTGAACTTTAGGAGGACGGGAATCATTGAAGGAAGAAGGTTTCTTTTTTACAGTACTACCTTTTTCTGCATAAAAAAGATAGTTAAAGCGATCAAATGCTGGAACGGTTTCTTCTTCTTTGTTTTGTCCATCTACATTGTAATTTAATATATTAAATAAAAGTGT
>CAYUAL010000041.1:0-8430 GCA_964442815.1 uncultured Alphaproteobacteria bacterium
CCCTTTGATTTCAGCAATGGCTTTATTCCACAAAACTTTTATTTTTGGATGCTTTAAAAGACGATCTTGCAGAATCTGTTCTGCCCGTAGTGTATCTCTTCTATGAATCAATACCACTTCTGAAGCATGGTTTGTCATATAGATAGCTTCTTCTACAGCCGTATTTCCACCTCCTACAACGGCCACTTTCTTGCCTCGGAAGAAAAAGCCATCACATGTCGCACATCCGGATACTCCAAATCCTCTAAACTCTTCTTCAGAAGGAAGCCCTAGCCACTTAGCCTGTGCACCCGTTGCGATAATCACGGAATCTGCCTGATACGCGTTACCGGATGAGCCTTTAGCATAGAAAGGTTTCTGTTTAAAATTTATTTCTTCGATAATATCTTGATGAAGCACTGTCCCTACATGAACCGCTTGTTTTTCCATTTGCTCCATGAGCCATGGGCCTTGAATAACGTCGGCAAACCCTGGGTAATTCTCTACGTCTGTTGTCACCATGAGCTGCCCCCCTGGCATGGGGCCAGCAACCAAAATAGGTTTTAAGTTTGCTCGCGCTGCATAAATAGCCGCTGCATATCCTGCTGGTCCTCCTCCAATAATGAGAACGGGACAAGAATAGGTTGTAGTCGTAGTCATTTATTAAAATCCTTATTAAAAAAACCCTGGAAAAGCAAAGCCTTTCCAGGGCTATTTGAGGAGAAAAAAAAGATTAACGTCTATCTCCGAACAAACGTAGGAGCATTAAGAAAAGGTTAACAAAGTCTAGATACAACATTAGCGCACCTATAACTGCCTTCTTCTTAGCAACGTCTGTAGAATCTTCTACTGCGTAAAGTTCCTTGATCATTTGCGTATCGTAAGCTGTAAGCCCTGTAAACACGATAACGCCGATGATGGAAAGAACAAATTGGAATCCTGTGCTATGGAGGAATAGATTAACAAGACTTCCAATAACAACTCCCATTAAGCCCATGAAAAGAAAAGATCCCCACGCAGACAAATCTTTCTTAGTTGTGTATCCATATAAACTCATTCCACCGAACATGCTTGCTGTAATAAAGAATACACGAGCAATGCTGGTCCCTGTATACAACAGAAAAATAGGAGCAAGCGCAAGACCCATCATGGCTGAGTAAGCCCAGAAAAGCATTTGAGCTGTTGCGGCTTCCATCGTTCTAATACGCACCTGCAAATAAAGGGCCATACCAAAAGGAATCAATAAAAGAACAAACGCCATCAAAGCATTGGAATAAAGTGCAGCCATTATCTCAGGTGATTGGGCCACAAAGTAAGATATAAAGCCAGTCAAAGCCAAGCCCAAAGCCATAAAATTATAAACTTTAAGCATATAAGCTCTTAAGCCCATATCCATACTTAGAGCACGAGACGACGCCCTACTTGTCATATTTTGATCAAAAAATGCCATTTTTTACCTCACATTTCTATGAGAAAGATTATGGTTTTTCTTTTAAACCCCTTTCTCATTTCATGAGGAAGTATACCAGAATCCCTTTAAACTCTCAAGTGTACACTGTTCTCTAAAACTCCTTGCCAAATACTTTTGAAATGATAGTCTAAACGTAAATTTAAATCACAAAAATATAGCTTGAGAGAAAAAACTATGAATAAAAAAATAAGCTTCTCTATATTAATTGGAGCCTCCCTTTTGCCCTGCTCTTTATTGGCTACCAATATGGATAAATGGTGTTCTAATAATACTTTAGATGGTACCCTTTGTATGGCAAAACTAGCAACCACAGCAAAGGATAGTTTAGTAATACAAAAATGCTTATCCCCTGGTTTACATAAATCTGGTCAGGTTGAAATAAAATACTCCACAACAAAACCCGCATTAACAACTACTGTTAATAGCCACCCTGATAAACGGATAGGAGATATATATTCTTTTTCTCCATCTATCTCGTCTACAAAACTTTCCCCTCTTTCAGCAGCAACCCCAATTCAAGTATGTCTTTATACTCATCTTGATACTGGTCCTAAGCATGCCTCGCCTCCCCGCTGAGGTGATCTGTGTAGCTCCTCCCATCCAAAACCGTCTCCACAATGTTTTGTATCCAGTAAAATCATGAGTATTGCCAAACAAGTTTACCAGTACGCTATACAACAATGTTCCGAGCGAAACGAGTCCAATTGCCACCAGGCTCTAACCACGCTTAATAGTAGTACCTGTTCGGCTGGTTGTCAGCTCTCTGGGAATGGGAAATCTTTAGATTGTACGAATGCACCTAGCTAACTAAGGAAAAAATTCATGAATAATAAAATAAACTTATTTGCTTTGATTACAGCATCTTTTCTACCGTCTTTACTATTAGCTACAAATATGGATCAATGGTGTTCTAATAACACTTCAGACGGTGTTATTTGTATGGCCAAGTTAGCAACTACGGTACAGGATAGCTTAGTGGTACAAAAATGTGTACCTTCTAATTCCCATACATCTGGCCAAGTTGAGATAAAATACTCCATAACGCAACCAGCTGTAACAACTACTACGCATTACTATAAGCCGATAGGTACGTATTATTCTTTTAAGCAAAAGCCTCCCGCACCTTTTCTACAAGTACCTTCTAAGGTCTGTCTTTATACGCAGCATGATACTGGCCCCCAACACTCTCCCCGCCATCCTCCTTCTCGCTAAAATTACTAATTAATGCCGCAAGGAAGGTTTTTCCTTTAACGGATCCAACTGCGGGGTATGGATTGCGCCTTCTTTCTGTGGATCAAAGGCTACAAAAGGAGATCTTTCTAAAGCATTTTTGAGAACTGGTTCCATGGACTCCACAAAGACAAGCTCCATATCCTTCTTAACAGACTCAGGAACATCCCTAATATCTTTGCGATTTTCTTCGGGTAAGATTACCATCTTAATGCCAGCACGCTGCGCTGCCAGGAGCTTTTCCTTAAGGCCACCAATGGGTAAGATACGCCCTCGTAAGGTTATCTCTCCCGTCATAGCCACATCTCGACGCACAGGAATCCCCGTTAAAAGAGATACGAGAGATGTACAAATCGTCACACCCGCAGATGGACCATCCTTAGGCACAGCCCCTTCTGGAACATGGATATGCAAGTCTATTGTCTCAAAAATAGCTGGATCAATGCCAAACTCTTTAGACCGAGCACGTACATAGCTAACAGCCGCTTGCACAGACTCTTGCATGACCTCTCCAAGCTTGCCTGTAGAAAGAACTTTACCCTTACCGGGCGTCTTTAATGCTTCTACTGTCAGGAGATCACCGCCAACCTCTGTCCAAGCAAGCCCAGAAGTAACTCCAATAAGGTTCTCTGCCTCGGCCTCACCAAAACGATATCTGCGTGCCCCTAACATTTCATCTAAATGCTTCGGTGTAATGCGGACATTTTTCTGTTTGTCGCTTACAATCTCTTTCACTGCTTTACGGGCTAAAGTCGCAATTTCTCGCTCTAAAGATCGCACTCCAGCTTCTTTTGTATAGTACCGAATAAGCTCTAAGAGAGCATCGTTCGTTATTTCGAACTCTTTCCCTTTAAGCCCATGCTTTTCTTTTTGCCTGGGGATTAAATGACGCTTTGCTATCTCTACCTTTTCTTCTTCTGTATACCCATGCAAACGGATAATTTCCATACGATCCAAAAGAGGTTGTGGTAAATCAAGCGTATTCGCTGTTGTGACAAACATTACTTCTGACAGGTCATAATCCACTTCCAAGTAATGATCATTAAAGGCATTATTTTGCTCAGGATCCAGTACTTCTAAAAGCGCAGAAGAAGGATCTCCTCGCCAGTCAGAGCCTAGCTTATCTACTTCATCTAAAAGGAATAAAGGGTTAGATGTCCCTGCTTTTTTCATACCTTGAATAATACGCCCAGGCAAAGCCCCAATATACGTACGACGATGTCCCCGAACTTCAGCTTCATCACGCACGCCGCCTAAAGACATACGCACGAAATGACGCCCTGTGGCTTTGGAAATAGACTTTCCCAGAGAAGTTTTACCTACGCCTGGAGGACCAACAAAGCATAAAATTTGACCGCTTACTTTCCCTACGCGCTTTTGAACTGCTAAAAACTCCAAAATGCGTTCTTTTACCTTCTCTAAGCCATAATGCTCGGCATCTAAGATCTTTTTAGCTTTTTCTAAATCGATAACGACTTTACTTCGTTTATTCCATGGAACATCCAATAGCCATTCTAAATACGTCCGCAAAATATTAGCTTCTGCCGCCATAGGACTCATGGTACGAAGGCGTTTGAGCTCCGTTCTTGCTTTTTCTTTCGCTTCTTTAGAAAGTTTTGTTTTTTGGATGCGCTCTTCTAGCTTATCAAATTCGCTTTTCCCTTCCTCCCCTTCTCCAAGTTCTTTTTGGATTGCTTTCATTTGCTCGGTTAAGAAGTATTCCCTTTGCGACTTTTCTACTTGGCGTTTAATACGATTACGAATGCGCTGTTCCACTTGTAAAGAAGTAATTTCAGCTTCAATAAATTTAGATAAAAGCTCAAGACGCTTCTTTACTTGAGGTATCTCGAGTAACTCTTGTTTCTCCTTAATCTTAAGCGTCAAATATCCTGCGATCACGTCACTAAACTTAGACGGATCTTCCATATGCGTTAAAGAAGATAATACCTCTGGAGGTATCTTCTTATTGGCTTTAACAAATTGCTCGAAATCTTCCCATACGATACGCATTAAAGCAGAAAGATTCCCTTCCTCCGCCACAACAGAAGGCATAAAGTGCACAAAGGCTTGCATAGGCTCTTTTTCTGCTGTTTTCATAAAGCCTAAAACATTTAAACGCTCTTTTCCTTCTACAAGCGCTTTTACTGTTCCGTCGGGAAGCTTTAAGACTTGTAAAATAGAAGCTAATGTCCCCACTGGATAAAAATCCTTTGGAGCAGGTACATCCACAGAAGCTTCTTTTTGGGTAACAAGGACAATGGGTTTATCTTCAGACATGGCTTTTTCAATAGCTGCAATAGAAGACTCCCGCCCAACAAAAAGAGGAACGACCATATGGGGAAAAACAACAATATCCCTTAAAGGCAAAACAAAGTATGTCTCTCCATGGTTCATTTCAATGATGTCTGTCATAAAAAAATCTATCCTTTTAAACCTACTAAAATTTAGAAATTTTTGTTTTCATATTACTTTTTTTTATCGAGAGAATGCAACTTAATATGTATATACTTTTTTTATTTAAAGCTTCATCTTGATTAATCTTTAAAAACATTCCCAAAGAACCATTAGAAAAGTTATGCCATAGAAGGATATCTTTTTAAGAATATGGGGCTTAGGATATACAAGAGATATCAACGTAAAAACGATAAGGCCTGGGTAAATACCTTTTAGGATAGGTACCAGAAAAGCTGTAATACCCTGGAAATTAAGAAGTGATATCAAAAAAGAAAGAGCTGTTGTAGCTACTAATATATACACAAAATGCTCTTGTTTTAGTTTCAAGAGCTTATGTAAAAAGTCTGCATATAAGTTATTTAAAGCTGTGGCCGTGGTCAGGCATGAAAACCCCATAGCTATAGCAATAACAAGGGTGGAGTATTCTCCTAAGAGATATAAAGAAAGCGTCGGCAGCATTTCTGTAGGGTGTACGCCTATTAATATATTTTGGTACCCGGCTCCTAAGTACACAAGCCCTGCATATGCCAGAGCAATAACGCAAGCTCCTATAAAACTAGCTTTAGCTGATATCCAAAAAATTATCTTTTTAGGGGTATCTGCAGAGCATTGACGCTCTACATGCCGGAAAATAAGAGAAGAAAAGAAAAAGCCTGCTATCAAATCCATTGTTTGGTAGCCTTGCACGAGGCCTAACTCTATAGAATTCTTAAAAGAATAAGTTGAAGGGAATAAGGTAGAGACTCCTATCACCCCTACTAAAATCACTAAAGCAAGAGAAAGCACTTTTATAGGAGTCATAAATTTCCCAATAATGCTGAGCATATGGGTATCCCGAAGACCTACAAAAAAGCAAATAAGACAAAAATAAAAACCAAATACCCATAACGGTATGTAATCTGTAAGCACATGGAATCCCCCAAAAGCAACGGTTATACACCGTGGAACAACCCCAAAAGATCCTAACAAAGAAAGCAATATTAAAGGAATAATAAGATGCGCTCCGACGCCAAGCTCTTTAAAAAAAGCTGTATAGGATCCATGGTAACGCTTTATAGCAAAAACACCCGCAAAAGGAATAAGAACCCCACTGATGAATAAACCTATAAATCCAACGATCCATTGATCTAAACAAGCCGCTCCCATTTGAATAGGAAAAACAAGATTCCCTGATCCAAAAAACATGGCGAAAATAGAAAAACCTAAAATAAAAATAGATGACTGCATGGCCTTGCACTCCTAAGATAAAATAACGATGACGAGAGGAAAAGAATAAAGAAAGAAGCCTATAAGGCTCCCACAGGAGAGACCACGACGCTCAAAAGAAAAAGAGAAAATAAAAAATTACGCATAGATTCTTACCTTACAAAGTATCTATCATATAGGTAAGATTCATCCCTAATGTCAATAGGGTCACCTCATGAAGATTGGGAAGGATCCTAACCCCTCCCCTTGTGGGAGAGGTCGCCGCGTAGCGGCGGGTGAGGGGTGTTTAAGTTTGTCAAAAAGTGTCATCCTGCGACTTGATCGCGGGATGACATTTCTTATTTTGTGTCCTAAATTTATCAGGAGTTAAGAAGAACGTTAACTAAAAAAGTTGATTTTCACAGCCTTATGTAGTCCTAAGATCCAGCTTTGGAAGAATTTCCAGGGACTTCATCAATAGAAGCTTCCGCTTCTTCAACTATTGGACCTCCTAGAAGAGCTTCAGCAATACGATGAGAAGGACTACTTACTGATCTACAATAATGATGATGCTTTACAGCATCTTTACAAGCCTGAGAGTCTCTCCCTTCCTCCTGACAGTGTTGTTTTTTATGTAATTTTGCTTTCTGAACAGCTTCCATACATGCCTGTGCTTCTGGACCTGATTTACAAATATCACACGTCGCTTCAATACTACCGTCTGGCCTTTGTTGAGAGGTTTTACCGCCCACAGCAAAAACAGAATTTTCATATAGGAATGCTACCGTTAATATTCCACTTAAAATAAGCTTTTTATTTACCATAACTTTTACCCTTTTTGCCGTCGCTTTTGCAAATTAAAACCTAATATAAATTTACCCTTTTCTCCTTTGAGAATCAAGGAATTTCCTTTGTAGCGCCTGCTCTACCTGCGTAGAAACAAAGCTAGAGATATCCCCTCCTAGACGCGCTATTTCCTTTACAAAACGAGACGAAATAAATTGATATTTATCAGAAGACATTAGAAAGATGGTTTCAATTTCTTGAGAAAGATACGAATTCATACCTGCCATTTGGAACTCATACTCAAAGTCAGACACAGCACGCAACCCACGCAAAATAACCTTTGCTCCAATGGATCGACTAAACTCCACAAGAAGCCCCGAAAAAAGTCTTACTTCAATAGTACACATTGGGTTTATAAGAGAAGAAAGATTTTTTATTTCTTCCTGTGTGAGTGTAAGGCGATCTTCTTGAGAAAAGAGAGTATCTTTTGCGACATCAACTGCAACCCCTACAACTAAATGATCTACAAATTTTGAGGCTCGGATAATAATATCCGTATGGCCTTTTGTAATAGGATCAAAGGTACCAGGGAGAAGTCCTATGAGTTGTGACATTGTGCCTCTACTTATGTCATCCTGAGCATATTTATTGTCATGCCGAATTTATTTCGGCATCTCCTTGAAATTTTGAGATCCCGAAACAAGTTCGGGATGACAGGTGGAATATTTACACCTCTTCTTCTTCCATATCCTCTTCCGTTACTTTCGTAGAAGAAACAACACGCTCCGATTCACTTACACGGAATAAGATAACACCTTGAGTTTGGCGACCACAAATACGCACATCATTGATAGGGCAACGAATAAGTTGACCTTGATCGGTTACCAGCATCACTTGATCTTCTTCACTCACAGGGAAAGAAGAAACAACCGGACCTGTTTTAGACCCAATAGCCATATTGGTAATACCAGATCCACCGCGATTCGTACGTCTATAAGAGAAGGAAGACGTTCTCTTCGCATATCCTTTTTCTGTAATCGTAAGAATAAACTGCTCTTTTTCTGCCATCTCTTTGTATTGTTCATGAGAAAGCACGAAATTAGCAGAAGCAGACTCCTCTGTTTCTCCTTCTTCTTCCTTATCCTTTCCAGCAGAAGATTGCGCACCTACTGTAAAGAGGCTATTAGGATCGTCTAAACGACGTTCCTTATTGGCCTGGCGCAAATAAGCTTCTCGCTCATCCAAGGAGTAATCTGCTTGCTCCAAAATAGATAAAGAATCAACCTTATCTTTAGGTGCGAGTTTAATACCACGAACACCATTAG
>CAYUAL010000041.1:8440-11540 GCA_964442815.1 uncultured Alphaproteobacteria bacterium
CACACGAATGGCTTCTACAGGGAAACGAATACATTTACCTAAATGCGTTGCCAACAGAATATCTTGCTTTTCTTGACAGAGATGCACCCCGATGAGTTCTTCCCCCTCATCTAATTTAATAGCAATAAGTCCTGAGGAACGTATATTACCAAAATCAGAAAGTTTATTCCGTCGTACATTCCCTCTCGATGTGGCAAAGAGAATATACATCTCTTCCCACGTATTTCTGTCCTCTGGAAGAGCTAGAACATTTGTAATATTCTCGCCAGGCTCTAAAGGAAGGAGGTTTACCATGGCTTTTCCCCGAGATTGGGCACTTCCTAACGGAAGCTTATAGACCTTCATCTCATAGACTTTTCCTCTGGAAGAGAAGAAGAAAACCGGCACATGCGTATTAGCTACGAAAAGCTCGCTTACAAAGTCTTCTTCGCGTGTAGCCATTCCTGTTTTTCCTTTGCCACCACGCTTTTGTGCACGATAGGTAGATAAAGGCACACGCTTGATATAGCCAGAATGGCTAACAGTCACGACCATGTCTTCACGTTCAATAAGATCCTCTTCTTCTTGTTCAGAAAGAGCATCTACAATCTCTGTCCGCCGTGGGACAGCAAACTGTGTTTTAATGCTTTGAAGTTCCGTTTTTATAATTTCTAAACGGCGAACACGTGATCCTAGGATACTTAAAAACTCCTTAATCTCCGCTCCTATTTCTTCTAGTTCAGACGCGATTTTATCGCGCTCTAATCCTGTCAAACGATGGAGCCTTAAGTCTAAAATAGCTTTAGCTTGAGCTTCACTCAAATGATAAATCGTCCCATCTAGACGATCTTTCTCGTCTTCTACCAAAGCAATGAGAGGAAGAACGGTCTCAGCTGACCAACCCGTTTGCATCAACTCTTCTCGAGCTGTCTGAGGATCTGGTGCTTTCTTAATAAGTGCAATGATAGGATCTATGTTAGCTACAGCTACCGCCAAGCCAATTAAAATATGAGCACGATCTTGGGCCTTTAAGAGATCAAAACGGGTACGACGTGTAATAACTTGTTCCCTAAACTCTACGAAACATTTTAAAACATCCCGGGTTCCCATCATGATGGGACGACCTTCATGCAAAGCTAAAAGATTAACACCAAAGCTTGTCTGAAGTGCCGTATGCTTGAAAAGTTGATTCAAAATAACTTCCGGCGTTGCATCTCGTTTTAATTCAATAACAACGCGAACACCTTCTCTATCGGATTCATCTCGAAGATCAGAAATACCTTCAATAATCTTGTGCGTTACCGTCTCTGCAATACGCTCAACTAAACGCGCTTTGTTTACTTGGTAAGGAATTTCTGTAACAACAATGGCGAATTTATCTTTACGAATTTCCTCAAAATGCGTTTTAGCCCGCATAATGACAGACCCACGCCCTGTCTTGAAAGCTTCTCGCAACGAAGCACGACCCATAATAAGGCCACCTGTTGGAAAGTCAGGCCCAGGAATAAGCTGCATCAATTCTTCATCTGAAGCTAAAGGATTATCAATATACGCACAACAAGCATCTATGACTTCGCCCAAGTTATGAGGGGGAATGTTCGTTGCCATACCTACAGCAATACCACCCGCCCCATTCACCAATAAGTTGGGATAGCGCGCAGGAAGCACCACAGGTTCTTGCAAAGACCCATCGTAGTTGTCTCGGAAATCTACAGTTTCTTTATCAATGTCTTCGAGTAAAAAATGCGCAAGGGGACTTAACCGTGCTTCCGTGTACCGCATAGCGGCAGGCGAATCTCCATCCATGGAACCATAGTTTCCCTGACCATCAATCAAGACAGCACTCATAGAGAAATCTTGCGCCATACGTACCATAGCATCGTAAATGGCTGACTCTCCGTGAGGGTGATATTTACCGATCACATCTCCAACCACACGCGCAGACTTACGGTAAGGCCGATTATACTCGTTCCCTGCCTCCTTCATGGCAAAGAGAATACGGCGGTGCACAGGCTTCAACCCATCCCGCACATCAGGCAAAGCGCGAGCAACGATCACGCTCATAGCATAATCGATATAGGAACGCTTCATCTCCTCTTCAATAGACACAGGGGTAATATCAGATTGGAGAAGAGTAAGATCGTTCACTTTAAAAAAACCTATTTTCTTGAAAGGATTATATATATTTTTACCATATATGGCACTTTTAAATGCACTTATACATGCACTAGGCGTGCCTATTTTTGCCATGAACTTCAGAAAAGCACAAGAGCAAAAGACACTCTCGTTTTTAAAGTCTCTTTATGTCATGTCGAATTTATTTCGGCATCTCCCTGAAATTTTGAGATCCTGAAATAAATTCAGGATGACAATTAGCACTGCTGCGCAGCACATATTTAACTAGATTGCCGCGCTCCCTATCGGTCGCTCGCAATGACGGTAAGATGTCATCACGAGCCTACGAAAGCGTAGCGAGAGTAGGCCTGGTGATCCAGTAAGATATTTAAAGCTCGTTAGAGCTTTTCATACATGTCATGCCGAACTTGATTCAGCATCTCAAGAAATATGATGAGACCCTGACTCCGAAGGAGCGGCGTAGCCAAACAAGTTCAGGGTGACTTCGTCAGTTCAGGATAACAATTAGCGCTGCTGCGCAGCACATATTTAACTAGATTGCTGCGCTCCCTATCGGTCGCTCGCAATGACGTTTATGAATTTATTTGTTCTTTAACATTTTTTCTAAAAACATTAGGTGGTAAGAGCCCTCTCTTGAAATGATGAAAATAATGCATATATATGGTACGTATGTATTTTTATTTAGAATAGGAATTTCAAAATGAGCTCCATATTTAAAAAACTCTCTTATTATCTAGCTGTAGGGGCTTTTTTAGCTTCTACTTCCCCTGCTAATTCTATGTTAGAATTTTCTTCTTCCATGGATCATGAGACAGCTGAACAACGCGCTGCATCGGTACATCCAGCTGTTCTTACTGTAAAGTATGGAGGCGAGCCTTTAACTGCTGAAGAGATCACAACAACTTTAGCAAGCTATATAGTTGATAACCGTAAAGAAGGCATAGAAATTATCCGCCAAAGATTTACATGCCTAAGGTTTGAATAT
>CAYUAL010000042.1:0-10139 GCA_964442815.1 uncultured Alphaproteobacteria bacterium
CACAGGCCGATTTGCTTTATACATTTCATCTGCTAGATTAGGAAAAGAGAGAAACAGCTGCGTTGGTGTGGTAAGACCCTGCTCACTATAGGGTTCCAAAGCCTTGGTTTCCTCTTGAAAGACCTCGTCTTTAAAAGGATATTGCTCTTTAAAAGTCTTTAGTTGGTCCGCATACACATACCCAGATAAAACAGCATTTTGCAACGCTGCAAAGGCCGTAAGCACTGCAAATCCATTTTGTCCTAATTCTTCCCTTATATTTAAAGAGCTCTCCAATGCTGCTAAACGAGCTTCTATTTTCTTAAGCAAAAGCCCACTTTTTTTCTCTTTATCGTTAAACGTTTCTTCCATTACTCCAAGAGCTGCACCTTCGATGATAGTGCCTCCTGCTACACGCGCCTCTAAAATATTAAGCCTTGCGTTTAAAGCCGCAATCTCTCCTATTGTTGAGACTAATTCCTTTTCAGAAGCCGCATATTTTTCTACTTTTTCTTCCAAGATCTTTAATTGTCTTTCAAAAAGGCTTAATCTATCTTTATCTGAAAACTCTTTATTTGAATTTTGCTCTTTAGGGGAAGATACTACTTCCTTTGAAGTTGTATCCAGTATACCTCCTCTTTCTCCTGCCATTCTCAAGGCAAAATAGCCCGCAATAAGAAGCCCTCCTAAAATAAGAATCCAAAACAAAAGGCTTCCATATTTTGTAGGCAATACCTTGCGTACTTCTATAGATTCAGGTTTTACTTCTATGTTCTCTTTTTGAGAGCTTTTTGAAGAAGATGCTTTTTTTCTCATATCTCAACGTCTTTTTTAGTATGTGTATATTAAAAACAATAGTTCTATCTTACCTTCTTCTTAAGAAGACGCAAGAGGACCTGCACATTTTTTTATTAGCACTAGACAATAGTTACCATTATCCTTAGGCTCTAAGGAAACTAGAAGATTAATTGGACCATGCATTCTCATAAAATAAATGATTCTCTTCCCCTTTTTGGGCTCTCCAAAGAAGAAGCTGAAAAAGAATACTCTCGCCTTAATAAAGAAATTGCATACCACGATAAGTTATACTTTGAAGAAAATGCGCCTATTATATCAGATGCGCAATATGATGCTCTTCGCCGCCACTTAGAAAACATAGAAGCTATTTATCCAGAATTAAAAACAAATTCTTCACGCACTCAAAAGGTAGGATATTCCCCTCAAAAAGGATTTAAGAAAGTCTCTCATTCCTCTCCCCTTCTTTCCATTGATAATGCTTTTTCTAGAAAAGAAGTATCGGATTTTTTTGGACGTGTACGTCGTTTCTTAAAACTGCCAGAGCACACTCTCCTTCCTTGCGTTCTTGAAACGAAGATTGATGGTCTGTCTTGTATTATTAGATATCAAGATGGCAAACTCCTTTTGGCTGCCACACGCGGAGATGGCTATACAGGTGAGGACGTTACAGACAATATAAAAACCTTAGCAGATGTCCCCGTTATCCTAGCCAACTCATTAAAAGACTATTTTCCCTCTTTATTTGAAGTACGGGGCGAAGTTTATATGGATCATGCTGCTTTCTCTTCCTTAAATAAAGAACGGGAAGAAAAACAAGACCCCCCCTTTGCTAATCCACGAAATGCTGCAGCTGGTTCTCTCCGTCAGCTTGATGCCCGTATTACAGCTTCTCGCCATTTACGTTTTTATGCATATAGCTTTGAAAATCTAAGTAAAGAACCTTTTAAACATGAGCCTTCCTCTCAATGGGAAATTCTCGCTCTTTTGAGACATCTAGGCTTTGCCACAAGTCCGTTAAGCCATCTTATTACACAGGAAGATGAGATTTGGATTTATTATGAAGATCTTAGTAATCACAGATATCAATTAGCATATGATATTGATGGGATAGTTATAAAAATAAACGATCTTACTTTGCAAGAACGTCTGGGCACGGCGTCTCGCTCTCCCCGCTTTGCTCTTGCCTATAAATTTCCTGCCCAAAAAGCACGTACAAAACTAGAAAAAATTACTATTCAAGTAGGTCGCACAGGTGTGTTAACCCCTGTTGCGCATTTAACTCCTATTACTGTTGGGGGTGTCGTTGTAGCACGAGCTTCTTTGCATAATGAAGATGATATTTTAAGAAAAGATATTCGAGAAGGCGATACTGTCATTATAGAACGAGCAGGAGATGTGATTCCCCAAGTAATTTCTGCCCTTAAAGAAGAACGACTTGCTTCAAGCTTCCCTTTTAAAATGCCTTCTCATTGCCCTGTCTGCAATAGCCAAGTTATACGAGAAGAAGGCTTTGCAGCAAGCCGCTGTAGCGGAGGCGTTTTCTGTCCGGCACAATCCATAGAAAAATTAAAGCACTTTGTTTCCCGGGATGCTTTTGACATAGAAGGCCTTGGAGATAAACACATCGAAACATTCTATGAAAAAGGATTTATCCTTTCTCCTGCTGATATTTTTACTTTGCAAGAACGCGATAAAAAGAATCTTACCCCCCTTTCTAGTTGGGAAGGATGGGGATCTTTATCAGCCAATAATCTTTTTCAAGCTATTAATGCTAAGCGAACCATATCTCTAGAGCGTTTCCTATATGCTCTTGGGATCCCTCATATTGGAACAGCTATTGCAAAACTTCTCAGCCGTCATTATAAAACCCTAGAGTCTTTTTTAAACTCTATAAAAGAAGCACAAAACAAAAATTCCATAGCCTACCAGGATCTTTTAAGTATTGAAGGAATAGGACCTCTCATAGCAAATTCTCTTCTTCTCTTTGTCAATGATGAGGCTACCCAGAAAGTATTAGACGATCTTTTAATACCTTCTCTTATTACTGTTCTTCCTTATGAGGAAAATGCTTCTATATTTTCTCCTTTATCTGGAAAAACCGTTGTTTTTACGGGAAGCTTATCTCATATGACCCGTGCTGAAGCTAAATCATGGGCTGAAAGATTAGGAGCAAAAGTCTCCAATAGCGTTAGCAAAAAAACATCTTATGTCATAGAAGGAGAAGAGGCTGGATCAAAAGCTAAAGAAGCACGCGCGCTAGGTATTCACACTTTAAGTGAAGAGGAATGGTTGAATCTTTTAAAAAATGCTTAGCCTTTTCTCTTGACTTTATGCTTAATATCCTCAAAACAAGTTATATTTAAAGGAATTATTATTATGACTTCCCCTCTTCTCGTAACAGGCGCTGCAGGTTTTATTGGGTTTCATACCTCCCAAGCTCTCCTGAAAAAAGGTATTTCTGTTGTAGGTATAGATAATCTTAATGCGTATTATGATATATCTTTAAAAGAAAAACGCCTTGAAATATTATCTGCATATCCTAATTTTACCTTTATTAAAGCTGATATAGCAGATAAAGAGGCCATCCAAAAAATATGGCAAACATATGTTTTCACAAAAGTAATTCATTTAGCTGCTCAAGCAGGAGTAAGATATTCTTTAGAAGATCCTTATACATATGTTAATACGAATGTGATGGGACATCTGATTCTTTTAGAATGTGCACGTCATACACCTCATTTTGAACATTTAGTATATGCTTCTACTTCTTCTGTTTATGGGAACACTAAAAAACTTCCTTTTTCCGTCGAAGAGCCTACTGAAAGCCCCCTTTCTGTCTATGCAGCTACAAAAAAAATGGACGAACTTTTATCCAGCGTTTATACGCATCTTTTTCAAATACCTCTAACAGGCTTACGCTTCTTTACTGTGTATGGCCCCTGGGGAAGACCCGATATGTCAGCCCTTATATTTGCTAAAAAAATGTTAGCTGGAGAATCTATCCCTGTTTTCAATAATGGGAATATGGCAAGAGATTATACTTATATTGATGATATCGTATCTGGTATTTTAGGAGCTTTAATTCATGTTCCCCGCTCGCCAGAGGGAGCCCCTCTCCACAAAATATACAACCTAGGGAACAATAAGAAAGAATCCCTTCTACATTTTATTGAACTTATTGAAAAAACTCTTGGCATTCCCGCCAAGAAAGAATTTCTTCCAATGCATAAAGCAGACGTACCTGAAACTTGTGCTGATATTTCTTCCTCTACTCAAGATTTTGGATATATTCCTAAGACTTCTCTCGAAGAAGGAATCCAGAAGCTTTTGAGTTGGTACAAAGAGTATTATATAGAAAAACCTCGACAAAACCCTTGACGTTTATCCGTTTAATCGGTACATCCTCTTTATATCTAGATTTATGGCGGGCGTAGCTCAGTTGGTTAGAGCGCCAGATTGTGGCTCTGGAGGCCGTGGGTTCAAATCCCATCGCTCGCCCCATCCGCCGTCGCGCGGAACGCGCTATGGCATGATGTCACGTCGAAGCTTCATCATGCTGAAGCACATTTTGTACGAAAGCGGGTACCGAAGCCAAACCAAACGAACTTCGTGCTTCGACTGGCCGACTTATAGTGTTGCGACATAGCAACATGTGCCTAAGAGAAAAAGATCTTTACCTCTCCATGCATTGACTTATTTTTCTCACTCTTATAAAGAAAAGGGTACATGAGACGGTGTGCCTTCTATATGAGGTCAGTCTCTTTAATGATGTTGGCTAACTTTAGAAGTTGGCTCACCGATGTTTATTATTTTTTAATGAGGTTTAAAATGAAAAAACTTTTTGCTTCTGTTGCAGTTCTTGCTGTTGTAGCGCCTTTAGCTGCTTCTGCTGCTGACTTTAATGGTTTCTTTGCTGGTGTTGGTCTTGGTGTAAACGGGTTTAATACCTCATACACTGTTGAAGGCACTAATGCTAAGGGAGATATGGGTAAGACTTTGTTTGATGGGTCCCTCCTTGCCGGATATAACAAGCTTTTTGGTCAGTTTCTCGTAGGTGGTGAAGTTTCTTTGGGACTTTCTGCTGGAAGACCTGAAATCACCAACACAACCGGATCCAAGTTTAGATATACTCCAGGTTGGTATGTTCGCCCAGCTGTACGCCTTGGTTTCTTAGCAGCACCAAAGACGCTTGCTTTCGTAAGTCTCGGTGCAACTAGCAAGAAATTTGAAGCTAAGATTGTTAATGACAATGCTAAAAAATCTAAAAATGTATGGGGTTTCTCTGCAGGTGCTGGTCTTGAGACTTTTGTATCTGATAAAGTTTCCCTCCGTGGAGAGTACATTTGGACTCGTTATGCTAATACGAAGTTCACTCTTGACGGTACAGGTTACAAGTTTAAGTCAACAGACAACCTCTTCCGTCTTAGCGTTGCTTATAACTTCTAATTATAAAAGAGTTTATCTCTTTCAAAAAACCCCTGGGTCTCCAGGGGTTTTTTGTTTTTAGGTAAAGTTTATAATTTCTTAATTTTATTGTTACATAGCAGGATGACAAAATCGGTTACATCCCTTATTCTTCATTCATAACTAAGGAAAAGCTTAAACTTTAAAAAGCTATACTTCTATAGGATGTGCTTATGTCGTTGCCTGATATTACTTCTCCCTTTAAAAATCTATTTATCATGCGACATCCTCTTATTACCCATAAACTTAGTCTTATGCGTATGAAAGAGACAGATACGGTTCTGTTTCGTCGCCTTCTTCAGGAAATCTCTTTATTAATGGGGTATGAAGTTACACGCGAGTTGCACTTAACACCCTATCCTATCGAAACACCCATCACATCTACAACAGGATATTTTACCGCAGAAAATAAAATGGCCATTGTTCCTATTTTGCGTGCAGGGCTTGGCATGGCAGAAGGTTTTTTAGATTTACTCCCTCGCGCTTTAGTGGGACATATAGGTCTTTACCGAGACCCACAAACCAAAATGCCTGTAGAGTATCTTGTAAAGCTCCCTGATCCCCAAGATCGTCTTTTTAT
Source organism: uncultured Alphaproteobacteria bacterium (assembly GCA_964442815.1). Classification (GTDB taxonomy): domain Bacteria; phylum Pseudomonadota; class Alphaproteobacteria; order 16-39-46; family 16-39-46; genus CAYUAL01. The sequence goes on from CAYUAL010000042.1 coordinate 5,822, forward strand.
TGTCCTAGATCCTATGTTAGCAACAGGAAATTCAGCAGTTCATGCCATTGATGTGCTTATAAAACGGGGTGTCAGCAGATCTAAAATACAATTTGTTTCCTTAGTTGCTTCTCCAGAAGGAGTACGAACTTTTCAAAATCGCTATGCTGATATTCCTATATATACTGCAGCTCTAGATGATGGCCTTACAGAAAAAGCCTATATTACTCCAGGATTAGGAGATGCGGGAGATCGTATTTTTGGAACACGCTAAAAAGGACTCTTTCCTTTTCTTTTTTTTCTTCCTTTTAATATCTTTATTTCCTATTGCGTCTGCTTTAGCGAATGAGGCTTCTCCTGTACCTTCAAAGCCTCCTTTAGCGCACCCTGCATTAAAAAAAGGTGCTGTGTACCAAGTCGTTTTCAGAGGTATTGAGGCAGATAAGACTCTTCTTTCTCTTCTTGAAGAAGTCTCCCAATTAAAAGCCCTTGAGTCTAAACCGCCCATCACTTTAGAAGCCTTACGTTATAGAGTAATGGAGGACCTTCCTAAGCTCTCTAAAGTTTTAGAAAGCCAGGGATATTATGACGCTGTTATTTATCCATTTCTCCAGGAAGGTGTTATTCTAGAAAAAGGTGGAAAATATCTTGTTATTTTAGATATAAACCTTAATACTCAATATATTTTGAATTCCTTTACTATAGAAGGAAAAGATTTTTCTCCTGAAGCTGAAAAAATTATACGTACCTTAAAAGAAAATGACATTCCTTTTGGAGAACCGGCTGCTTCTCAAGTTATAGTTGACACAGAAACAAAACTACTAACGCGCTTAGCAGCGCACGGATATCCTTTTGCTGCTATCTCCTCTAAACATATTGAAATAAATGAAGCAACCCATCAAATGGATGTTTGCTTTACACTAGAATTAGGCCCTTTATCTTATTTTGGAGAAGTTACAATAGAAGGATTAAAGAATTTAAATTCTTCCTACGTACGAGATGAAATTCCTTGGAAAAAAGGAGAAATCTTTTCCATCGAAAAAATAGACCAGCTACGTCAACGCCTTATGCGTTCTGGTCTTTTTGCTTCTGTAGAAGTATTGCCTGCAAAAAAAATTGAGGAAAACAATCTCTTGCCTGTAACAATTCGTTTAGTAGAAGGAAAACCTCGATATGTAGGTGCAGGGTTACGCTATGCTTCATCTGAAGGAGGCTCCATAAAAGCCTTCTGGGGGAATAAAAATCTTTGGGGGAATGGAGAATCTCTGGAATTAAATACACAATATGGTCGCAAAAAAACGCTTCTTGAAACCAAGTTTAGCCGGCCCCATTTTTTGAGACCAGACCAAACTCTTCGAACTTCTATAGAAGGAGGTAAAGAAATTACAGATGCCTATAGAAAAAAAGGAGGAAGCGCTTTTATTAAACTAGAAAGAAAATTTCTTGAACATTGGACTGGTTCTGCAGGTATTGCTTACGATATGGGGCGCATTAAAAGTGATCTCGGTAATAGAACATACCATTTGCCAAGTTTCCCTTTAGATGCTACGTACTCTACCATTAATAACATTTTAGATCCTACCCAAGGCATGAAGATAAGTACTTACCTCACTCCTTTTCCTCGAATTCTAGGGGGAGAAACAAACTTTTTACGTTCCCTTTTATCAGCTATTTTTCATTTTCCCCTAACAAAAAAAGAAACTGTGGTATTCTCCACTTTTACAGATATTGGCTTCATGCCAAAAGCCAAACGCTCTTCTGTTCCAGTAGACAAGTTATTTTATGCAGGTGGCGCGGGATCTATTCGTGGATATGGATACCAATTAGCGGGACCTTTAGATGCAAGCAACAAGCCCGTCGGAGGCCTTTCTCTTTTTGAAATAGGAGGAGAGTTTCTTTTTAAAGTAGCTAAAGATTTTGGGTTCGTTACCTTTCTAGAGGGAGGAACTGTTTATAATCGTGCTTATCCCAACTTTTCCTCCAAGTTATTTTGGGGAACAGGCGCAGGTATACGTTACTATACCTCTGTTGGCCCTATACGATTTGATATTGCTTTCCCCTTAGCAAGACGTAAAAATGTTGATTCTCCTTTCCAAATTTATATTGGGCTAGGGCAATCTTTTTAGAAGAAGGAATAATTTCTATTAAGCTCTTTCTTAAAATACTCGGTTTTCTACTTTTTCTTATACTCGTAGGTAGTATAGGGAGTGCTTATTTTTTCTTTGAAACTAAAACAGGAAACTCTCTTCTTTTTAAAGGAATCCATACTTATCTTAAAACACAAGATATCGATCTTACTTTAGAGGGATTAGAAGGAGATTTTCCTAAAAATTTCTCTATTAATACAGTTGAACTTAAAGATACTTCCAGCCAAAAACCTATTTTACACGGAGAACAACTACATCTTGCCTGGGACTGGAGCTCTCTTTTTCAAGGAAAAATTGTTTTAAACGCTTTGACCCTTAAAAAATTGTCTTTTTTCTCTACGCAAGAAACGACACCTGCGCCAAAGCCCCTGCATCAAACTCTTCAAGAACTTATTCAAAGAGTTCAATATCTTTTTACGCTTCCTTACTTTGTTAAAGTCGATCAATTAGCCCTAGAAGAAGGTAACATTGCTTTAGAAAATGGTACTCTTATAGACTTCCAACTTTCAGGATATGCAGATTTTAATACAAAAGAAAAAGGACTTTCCCTAACAATAAAAGGACTTTCCCTCCCTTGGGAAGGCACCTTAGAAATTCAAGAGACAATAGAATCACCCCTCAAAACCCATTTCTTTTTTAAAGACATGGAAGGAATCTTTTTTAAAAAATACGGTCCTTTTAAATGTAATATAGACCTAGAAGCTCTTCCTAATAGCCAGATAAATGGAAACGCTATTATACACATGCCTTCTTTAGGAGAAGGCACTCTCACATGGAAAGGCAATCTTTCAAAAGATTTAGAGTTTCCTTTCGAAGGCCAGTTAACCCCCTCTCCTACTCTTATGGAAAAAGAGCCTTATCTTTCAGATATTTCTTTTCAAGGGAACTTCTTATCTCAAGGTGCTCTTATAAAATTGCAAGAGGTATTGATTACAACTTCCTATGGATCTATGCAGATTCCAAATTTAAATATAATGCCTTTCTTTGAGCAAGATATAAGCACCCGCTTTCATATAGAAAAATTACCTGTTCAAATACCTGCAGATTTACAAAAGTTCCTCCCTATTGAACAAATAGAAGGCACAATTTCTTTTACTATACCTCACGGAAATCAAAATATTTCCTTTGATGCAGATTTACAAAACGGAGAGATAATCTCCCTTGTTGGCATGGGGAGTATATCTACTCTAGAAAATAGCCTCTCTTTTGATTCTTTTTCTCTAAAAACTCGTGGGATAGCTATAGATGGGAAAGGTAACATACGCTTTATGCCAGAAGGCATCTACCTTTCTTTTCCTTTAGATTTCTCCCTTTCCCTCCAAGAAATTTATCCTTTGAATACAAACGGAGCTCCTCTAACTGGCTCTCTTCAGATAGAAGGTCCTACATCGCATCTCATTCTCCAATCAGAAACACACCTACCTTTTATAGAATATGAAGGAGATAGTTTTTCAGATTTAGCGTTAACGTTTACGGGTGTAAAAACTAATACCTCTTTACAAATAAAACCTATTTTAAAAGGAATATGGAAAGATGCTCCTTTTATTACAGAAAACGTATGCCAATGGGAGGAAGAAAAAGGATTCATCATAGACTCTTTTTCTTTCAACCATCCTGCTTTGCATGCGCAAGGATCCTTATTTTTAGAGGAAGGCCATCTTAATTTTGAGGGTCAATCTTTTCCTTTCTTAAAAGAAATTCTCTTTAGTAATATCCAAGGAAATATATCCTGGAATAATAAGGGCATAAAAGCAAATATCTTAGGAAATCATGGAAAACTTTTTGATGCCTCTTTGGCTTCTTTAAAAGCAAATGGAGAGGCTAAAAACTGGCAAGGAAAAGACTTGTCCCTAACTTTAGAAGTCAATTCTTTAAAAATAGGAGAGATTTTACTCCCCACTTTAGTTTTTTCGGGGAAAGGAGATTTAGACTCCCATTCCCCCTCGTTAAAAGGCTCTCTATTACTAAGCAATCCTACTCAAGAAAAAATAGAGATTTTATATTCTTATTCTAAAAATTTGGAAAAAAGTATCCTCTCTCTTTCTGCCTTCAAAGGAAAACTTGGACAGACAGACCTTTCCTTACCCAAAGATCTTTCAATCACCTATACACCTTCTTCCATTAAAATTCCTAAAACTGACCTACTTATTCATAAGAAGGCTCTGTCTTTTTCCTTTGCAAAGGACGAACAG
>CAYUAL010000042.1:10149-11532 GCA_964442815.1 uncultured Alphaproteobacteria bacterium
TAGCTTTAAAAGATTTACAGGGAATCATCAGTGCTTTTCAATTCCCCCTTGTGCTAAAAAATGGAGAATTTCTTCTTTCTGGCACTTTTCAAAATCCTCATATAGCCTATAAGGTAGAATTAGAGCCTGCCCCTTCTTCTAAGGGATGGGGCCCAGCTATTCCATCTTTTTCAGGTTTAATTCAAGGGGTAGGAAAAAACCATATTCTCGAAGGATCTGCCTCTCTGCATACTCCTAATAATTTAGAATACGCAAAAGGCACGTGGAAAATCCCTTTTGGGAATGAAGAACCCGCTCGTCAAATTGCTATTACTTTCGAAGGAAAAGGATCTCTAGAAACTTTATCCCCTTTTATAGTAGAACAAGGAGATGTTCTTAAGGGCGAATATCAAGCTACTTTTAATGCTAAAGGATCTCTTCAAAAGCCCCTTGTTCAGGGAAATTTAAGTGTTGAAAAAGGTACCTTTCAAAGTTTTAGATTTGGAACACTTTTTCAAGATATTGCCTTACAGATTATGGCCAATAATACTACGCTTACTCTTAAACAAGGAACCGCCCATGATGCAAAAGGAGGAACTGTTTCCCTCTCCGGTGCTTATGCATGGGGAGGAGAGCGCTCTACGCTTCATGCACAATTCTCTGATTTCCAAATTGTAGCCTTAGATATGGTAAACGGACAAGCTACAGGTACCCTTACTTTACAAAAAGAATCTACAGATCTTCCTATTTTAAAAGGGTCAGTTCAACTAGAGCCTTTAACTGTCCATATTCCTAAAAGAATGCCTCCGCATATCTATACTTTCGATGTACACCGCGTAGGAGAAAATGCAGTAAACTCTAAAACTATAGAAAAAGAAGACAAGCTTCTTCTAAAAGATATAAGTATACAGACCCATGAAAAACTTAAAATTCGCCCCCTCCCCCCTTATACAGAAGAGGAGTCGGTCGTCTTAACAAACACAACGATGCCTGCTATTCCCCTTGATCTTCAAGTTAATCTTCCCGATAAATTCACCGTAGAAGGACATGGGCTCTCTTCTTCTTGGAAAGGCCAAGTACAAGTAGGTGGAACCTTACAAGATCCAAACTTAACTGGAACTATTCATATCCAAAAAGGAAGTTTTACTTTCTTAGGAAAAACTTTTGCCCTTCAAAAAGGATATCTCCTTTTCACAGGACAAAATACCATCGATCCAGATGTAGACATTGTTGCCCAAATTACAACATCAGGCATTACAGCTAATGTATTAATTGCAGGAAAACTTAGTACACCACAATTCACTCTAACTTCTAACCCTGGTCTTCCTTCTAATGAAATCATTTCTCGCATTCTATTTGGAAAAGATATGGGGTCTTTGAGCCCTCTACAATCTTTGCAAATTG
>CAYUAL010000043.1:0-11383 GCA_964442815.1 uncultured Alphaproteobacteria bacterium
GCCGGGCAAAACTTGGTAATCCATCGTCCAGTCTTTATGATAAAGCGACGCGGCCGCGCCGATTTGCCATTTGGCCCAATGTCCCGCCAAATTCAACGACATCTTTTGATCCCAATACGCACCGACGAGCGAGCTGTCGGGATCGTTATTGTTCCAAGCCAGTTGCAAGGCCGGGTTCAGCGTGAACCAGCCCCAAAAGCTGCCTTCATAAGACAATAAGGCGCCCCACGCCTGTTCGCTCGTGACGAAGGTTTCGCCGCTGAGCTTTTGGCGCGAGGTGCTGTGCAAGGTGTTGCTAGGAGAGCCGTGAGTAATCCAGAAAAAAAATCTTTTATAATGGCTTCTTTAAAGGGCCCCCATGTTTTATTGCTAAGTTTTGTACTTATACTATCCACCCAAGATAAAAACCCAGAAGACAACCGAACCTCAAAAAATCCCCAAAGACTCAAACCAAAAGCACTTAAAATAAGAATCATTATTCCTAAGAAAAGAGGTTGTTGAAACTGAATACCCCATCCTAAAGTATGACCAAAGGCTTTCATTAAGATGGTTGCAAAAGAAAAAAGAATAAAAAAACTTAAGATTCCTAAGAAACTCATCAAAAAACGAACTCTCAAATGACGTATCTCTATGAATTCCATGGATGCTTTTTTCTTTAAGAGAGCAAAGATTTTAAAAGACAATACTGGTAACACACAGGGCATAAAATTCAGTAAAAACCCTCCTAGAAAAGAAAATAAGAGGATAATACTTGTTGTGCATATAGCTCCTTGCGTTAAAGAACACTGTTGGCTTTCTACTCGGGGTTTATAAGAAGAATTTTTTAGAGCAATCTCTAAAGAAGCTGCTTCAGAAGTTGGCTTTCCTTCTCCTTGTTTTAACACGTAAGACACAGGAATTGAAAAAGGCACACATTGTCCCGCCTTACAGCCCACAAAAGAAAATTTTGCTTTTAAAAAAGCATCCTGCTGATCAGACTGGATAGATACAAGAAGTGGAAAAATTTGATCTCCTTCATAAACAAGCGCTTTTAATCCGCTTTGTATTTTTTGAAGAGCCTTAGGCCATAAAATCTGCATTTTGGAAATATTAGTAGATCCTACATCTTCTATACGAGGTGGAGAGAACGAACTATCCTGCTGTGGCGCATATATCTGCCATCCAGTGGCCATAGAAACTTTTATTCCCATGAGAACAGAATTCTTTTGTCCTAAATGGGTGGATGAAGAGATAATCTGAGCTTGTAGAGGAAAGCTTTCTTGAGCAGCAGAAATACAAAAAGGCAAGAAGGCTAGGAGAAGAATTCCAAATGCCATCCCGCGGCTTCCTGTCCGCCGAAGCTTTAGCGAAGGAAGAGACCACGGGGTGACAGTTATAAGATGCCGACTCTGAAGGAGCGCGTAGTCAAACAAGTTCGGCATGACAAAGACAAACCCAAAAAAATGCATAAAACCCTTTCCTTTTTTGCAAAAAGATAGACTTCTTTTCTAAATCCTTATACCTTAGGAAACACAAACAAGTAAGGACCTTTAGGGATTGTATTAAGAGAATGATATTAACAGACTCTTTAGTAGGAAAATTTCTCATCTCTACCCCTTCTATGGCAGATTCACGCTTTGTAAAATCCGTCCTTTTGATATGCGGACAAGATGAAAAAGGAACCGTAGGTTTTATCATTAACCGCCATGTTTCTGCTTTAAATACGAAAGATCTCTTTTCTCAATTGGATATCTCCACTTCTTCTCACGTCGGATATGCTCCTTTATTTTTTGGAGGGCCTGTGGACATGACGCGTGGCTTTGTTCTCCATAGTCCTGATTACCAAACCCCTTCTACTTTAACTATCATTCCTGAGGTTTGCCTAACCAATACTTTAGATGTATTAAAAGCTATTGCGCAAAACGAAGGCCCCCACCAATATATAATTGCTCTCGGGTATACAGGATGGGAAAAAAATCAACTAGAGCAAGAGATTAACGAAAATACATGGGTAATTACAGATTCTGATGCTTCTCTCATTTTTGATAAGGATTTAGATACAAAATGGGAACGTACCCTAAGCAAACTTCACATCGACCCAACATGCCTCTCTATCTCTCAAGGACATGCTTAATTAGGAGAAATAATATGCGTTCCTCTAAAAAATATACCTTCCTCACCTCTTTATTCTTCTTAATAGCTATCCCATTTCTCTCTTTTTCTACAAATCCAACCCCCATTGAGACACAGATTTTGTTTGTAACATACGATACCGGCGAAACAAATGCCTTTAAACCCGTATTCGAGGCGTTAGATCATCAAGATATCCCTTATAAGATTATAGCTTTAGGCACTTCTGCTACACTATTAAAGGATCATCCTCACCTTTTAAATTGCCCTTTACCAATGCTCCCTTCCCCTCTAGAACGAGAAAAAGGTCTTCGATCAGAAACGCTTAATTCTTTGACTCACTGCGTTCATCCTAAAAAAGTAATTGTTTCTATGGCAGCTGAGTCTATGGCAGATATTGCATCAGCCTTCCATGAAACGGGTGCAAAAGTATTTGCTTATTACGATAATTTTGATGACATACGTACAAAAGATTATGTTAAGCCTTTTCTTCACTCACATCCTTCTGTCGATGTGTATTTTGTTCCTTCCAGTCTTACTAAAAAGAGTTTAGAAGCCTATTTTGGACCAGCCTTTCTTCCTTCCCATATCATTATAGTAGGTCAACCTTCTCTTGAATCTTGGCGCCAAGTCTATAAAGAAACAAATCCTGCCACTCTTAAAGAAACAACTCAATTAACAACCGACCTCCCCATTCTCCTCTTTGCAGGAGGATATGATCCTACCTATCCAGAGTTTTTCCGTCTTTTTGTTCAAGGGGTTATGGAATCCAATACGTTTGGTATTGTAACCTTGCACCCCAAATCAGATGGAACTACTGAGCGTCAAATTATTGAGGAAGAACAGGCACAAGATAAAGTCCGTCTCTTTGGAAAAGAGGGCCCAAAAACAGACCAGCTTAGCACTCTCGCTCGCGTCGTTCTATGCCATAAGTCTACTGTTTGCATGCAAGCTTTAACCATGGGCAAACCAGTCATTTATCTTGCAAATAAAAAAGATTATACAAACCAAGCTATTGAAGAAGGCGTAGCTTTAGAAGCTGAAAATCTTCCTGAATTTTTAAAAGCCATTGATCAAAGCTTATCGGGAAAAACATCTCCTTCTTTAGAGAAGTTAGGCATTCCTCAAGAAAGTATACAAACTTTTGTGAAGGAAATTCTTTCTTAATGTTATTGTCATCCTCGCGCTTGACGCGAGGATCTTTGTAAATACAAAAGAGATTCTCGGGTCAAGCTCGAGAAAGACCTCCTCCAAATGATATTCGACGAACTCAAACGATATGGAAATGTCCTTCAAGGAGCAACGAGCTTGCTTCCTAAGATGCTAGCCAAAAATTGGGGCATGGATATAGATGATGCTGTCTTTGCCGAGCAGATTGCACAGACTTTAGGAAACCTCAAAGGTCCTATCTTAAAAATAGCCCAAATTCTAGGCACCATTCCAGACATGTTACCCGAGGCTTATGCAGAAGCTCTGAGAACGCTTCAATCTAATGCACCCCCCATGGGATGGCCTTTTGTCCGGCGTCGTATGGCCTCTGAACTTGGACCTGAATGGGAAAAAACCTTTTCTTTTTTTGACAAAACGCCTACGGCGGCTGCCTCATTAGGACAAGTTCATAAAGCCCAAGATTTGCAAGGGCGTCTGCTGGCCCTTAAGCTTCAATATCCTACTATGGAAAGCGTGGTCTCAGCAGACCTCAATCAGTTTCTTGCTCTTCTAAAAATCTATGGAAAAGTAAACCCAGGCTTTAAGACAGATCTTCTCTATGAAGAGATTAAAGATCGGCTTTTAGAAGAGTTAGATTATACCTTGGAAGGAAGAAATATTCGTCTTTTCCAAGAGATGCTGTCCCCTTTTTCTTTTATTAAAATTCCCCAATTTATTCCCGAACTTTCTACGAAGCGTCTTTTGGCTATGGAGTGGCTTGAAGGGAAGCCTATTCTTTCTTTTAAAGATTCAGATATTTCTCTACGAGCAAAGCTTTGTGAAAATCTTTTTAAGGCGTGGTATTATCCTCTGTATACCTATGGAGTCATTCATGGGGACCCTCATTTAGGAAATTATCAAGCAAACGAAGACGGTACACTTTTCCTGTTTGATTTTGGGTGTACTCGCGTGTTTCCACCACAATTTCTAGAGGCAGTCATTATGTTGTACAGAGCTCTTTTAGAACAAGACGAAGAAAAAGCTGTTTCTGCTTATCAGGCATGGGGTTTTACCCATATGACAAAAGATTTAAAAGCCCTTCTCGATCAATGGGCCTCCTTTTTATATGCTCCGCTTTTAGTTGATAAAGAAGTTACTATTAACGAGATCAGCTCTTCTCAAGAGGGCCAAAAAGTTGCCTCCTCCATTCTAAAAGAACTTCGAAAAGGGAACACCCTGACACCCCCACGGGAGTTTGTGTTTATGGATCGCGCTGCGGTCGCCCTTGGCTCTGTCTTTATGCGTCTTGATGCTAAACTTAATTGGCATCACTTGTTTGAAGAGCTTATCGAACCTTTTAGTGTCGAAACCCTCCAACAAAAACAGAAAGAGTTAAAAGAAAAAGAATTTCTTTAAAATGCTTTCGAAAAAATATATAGAAGAATAGCTTTAGTTTCTTCTTCATATTATGAAAGTTATCAAGTTTTACGAGAGTAGTATCTATAAGCAGGCACTTGTGTCCTTAAATATCTATGAAATTGGGACCTTGACGCTGGAGTGAACCTAAATAATTCTGCTGTTTGCTCCGGTACCTTAATATTATTGGTCATGCAGTAAGAAGCCTGAGAAGGACACCAAGGCCCATCTACTCCTTCTGCTCGATCAAGCCCGTTAATCCCTATGCCACATAAGAGGAAAAAAAGAGCTCTTGTGCCTATCTTTATTCTTTTTAACGTTATCTTCTTCATTTTTTCTCTTGTAAAAGTTGCAATTTTAAGCTGCTAATAAACTATGAGTTACAAAACTATTATAGACTTGACGGAGTTTTTGTCTATTAAAAGTAACAAATAAAAATTAGATAAAAAAAGGCCTTATAAAAGGCCTTTTTATTTTAGCTTAGTAAAAAATGTATGCATCATTCTTTAATAAATCGTAAGAGAAAGCTCTCTACTTATTTTTTCTTATCCTTTTCTGGCAAAATCCACCAGGTCATAGTATTAGGACCAACCTCAGGGCGCCAGGCTGGCATACCAAATTTATCCCAATACGCAAAGCGGTCCTTATCAGCAAAATAAAGTGGTACTAAGTAATACCCCCAGCGCATAACGCGGTCTAGGGCCTTTGCTGTATATTCCACCTCTTGGGCTGTGGTTGCTTTTGCCAATTTATCAACGAGCGCATCCACGACATCGTCTTCGATACCCATGTAATTGCGGCAACCTGGTTCTTTAGCAGCTTTCTTGGTCCAATACAAATACTGCTCATTTCCAGGAGTCAGCGTAGAAGCCCACCAATTGGGAATCATATCATAGTCCCAATTCAAACGACGTTCTTCGTATTGGGCTGTGTCAATCATACGGACTTTTGCTTCAATCCCTATATTTTTCAAAGAACGCGCATAGGCAAGTGCCGTTTTTTCAAATTCCGGTTGAGAAATGAGAATCTCAAAGATAAAGGGTTTGCCTGTCTTTACATTCACCAGCTTTCCTTTTTTCATCTCCCAGCCCGCTTCTTTCAAAAGAGCCAAGGCTTTTGCAATAATCTTTCTATCTCGACCAGATCCATCAGTTTGAGAAGGGACAGGGACTTCTTCTTCTATGATGCTAGGATCAAGCTTATCTTTAAAGATTAAAAGAAGCTCTTTCTCTTTTCCTGTGGGCTTACCTTGTGCTTTCAATGGAGAGTTTTCAAAGTAACTTTCTGTTCGTTTATACCCTTTATCAAAGAGATTTTTATTCATCCATTCAAAATCAAATAAAAGAGAAAGGGCCTGACGTACACGAATATCCTTGAAAATATCTCGACGCGTGTTAAAGACAAAGCCTTTTATCCCAACAGGCCGTATGTGAGGTAACTCAGCTTTCTTTATAGATCCCTTCTTAAAAGCAGGTCCTTTGTAGGCTGTATTCCAGCGATTGAGGTCTGTTTCATGAATGACATCAAACGCGCCCGATTTAAAAGCCTCTAATGCCACATTAGCATTTCGATAATAATCATACCGGATGATGTCAAAGTTGTTTTGTCCTTTGCGTACCGGAAGATTTTCTCCCCAATAGTTCGGAATGCGCTCATACACAATAAAGCGACCTGGTTCGAATTCTTTAATACGGTATGGCCCTGAGGCTAAAGGCGGCGTTAAAGTTACCGCATCAAATTCTTTTCCTTGCCAGTATTTCTTAGGATGCAGACGCATCATCCCCATAATCATGGGACGCTCTGGGTCTACAGTTCCATCGGCTTCTTTTTTGAAAGTAAATTTAACCCCTCTATCACCCACTTTTTCTGCTTTTTCCACCTTAGAATAATGGGTCCGATGCATGGGAAGACCTTTATCTCTTTGAATCTCCCAAGAGAAAATCACATCTTCCGGTGTAATAGGCGTTCCATCCTGCCATTTTGCTTCTGGACGAAGCATAAAAATGACCCACTGATTATTGGGCCCTACCTCCACAGATTCAGCAACTAAGCCATAAAGCGTAAATGGCTCATCGGCTGCCCGCGCCAATAAGGACTCATACATATGGGGAAGCCCTTCTACTGCATTCCCCTTAATCGTTTGGTTAAGGGTGTCATAAGATCCCATGACGGCTACTCGCAGCTCTCCTCCCTTAGGAGCATCCGGCTTGACATAATCAAAAGCCGTAAAATTGGCAGGATATTTCAATTCATTATAGCGAGAGATACCGTGCTGGGTCTGGGCTTCAGCAGAAAAAGAAAGAGCCATAGAAATACACAGCAAAGAGAGAACTTTTTTAAGGGTATGTTTCTTCATCATTTCCTCTTAATTAGGCAATTTAAAAAACGTATACGATAACGTTAGGGTACTTATATCCGATACTTTTGCATTTTTTTCAAGGTCTGCATCTACAAAAAATAAAACTGGCATCTCTACCTCTTCATAAGGCTCCAGACGTTGCCTTTCAAAACAAAAACATTTTATCTTGTTAAAATAAGAACCTGCTTTTTCTGGGGTTACATTATAAGTCGCCATCCCATAAATGGGCTCATTAGTTTTATTGCGTACTTTGAAATACGCTAAACCTTCTTCTCCGACCCGTAAAGTCATCTTATTTTGCATAGGAATAAACTCCCAAGGTAGATTGGGATCCACATCGGCATTAAATCGCACAGTAATCAGCTTGTCCCCTATCCTTTGGCCTTGAGTAGGTAATAGCATGATCTTTGGCGTCCCCCCATAGCCTGTTTTTTGGCAAAATAGCTTATACAAAGGAACTGACGCATAGGATAACGCTAACATAACAACAGCTACTGCTCCTAATAAAATGCCATTCATAGAACGGGAAGATCGAGAAGATATGAGACTTACCTCCTGCCGTAAATAGATTAAACGTCATCCCGAACCTGTTTCGGGATCTCATTAAATGTCGTACCGCGGCTTGACAGCGGTATCCAGAGATCTTTCAGGCTGCCCTGAACCCCGCGATCAAGTCGCGGGGTGACAGTTTTTCTTCCTACTATCACCTCTTTTTATCCAATTACACTCTTTTAAAACATACGATGAATCGCAATGGCATAAAAAAGGACCACAAGGCCTAAAAGTCCTATCAGAAGCACTTTATTTTTCTGCGCGCGATTTTTCTCTAGTTGTTTTTGAAGTTCTTGTGAAGAGGGCGTGTTCATTTCTTTAAATCCAATTCCTTCTATGATATTCAACATGTTCTTAATCTCATCACATAGCTTCTTAAGATTAAAATATCTTTTTACATTGCTGTATAACTTATTTCCAGATACCCTAACTTATAAAGATATAAAAAAAATAAGGGAATAACTATGTTGAAAAAAAAGATCTTCTACCCTCTTGGAGCTTGTTTGTCTCTTTTTATTTCCAGTAGCTTCTACCCAACCACGATAGAAGCTCGCGGTTTAGGAAACTATTGTTGTCTTGATTCAAATAATAACTGTCCTGGCTTTGTATTAGTAGAACAAACTTGCAGCTCTGGTCAAAATGCTTATCCACTAAATAGCCCTCAATGTTGTCAACATTGTAGTAGCATACTGAAAGAAGGATTTCCCAGGTGGTATTATTATGTTTGTTCCAAATACGAACAGTAATTTTATGATAAGTACTTATAAATGCACTAAAAGATTGAAAGCTTGCTATGCATATGGCTCGCTTCTCAAGACTTTCCTATCCTAGGGATAAGGAATAAACCATGAAAATTGAAAGTATGAGTTTTAATTTTCATGGTGTGTTTCTTAAACGATGCCCCACTCATATAGTAAGAGAGTAAACTCTCCAAATAAATATAGGATAGAGAGCCCAAAAAAGGATTTTAAGCTTTTTGGGCTTTTATCTTTTCTTAATAAATAAGCTTTATAAAGAAACACTCCCCCTAAAAGAAGATTTGCTCCTTTATAGACCCCGGTTATCTGTTCGAATACTAAAGGTAAAAAACTCCATAGGACTAAAATACCTGTATAAATAAAAATAGCAGATCTTGTATAAGATTCTCCCTTGGTTATTGGCAACATTGGGAAGCCAGCACGCTTGTATTCTTCTGAGCGCAAAAGAGCTAATGCCCAAAAGTGCGGTGGTGTCCATAAAAATATAAGCCCTACCATAAACCAAGGCTTAAACGCATAAGGATCTCCCCCTCCAGCATACCAGGCTACAAAAGGCGGCAAAGCTCCTGCGAGGCCTCCAATGACTATATTCTGGTCCGTACAGGGTTTTAACCAAAGCGTATAAATGACCACATAAAAAAAGCTTGTAAAGCCTAGAACTATACTGCTTTTCCAATTAATCCCGAGTCCATATATAAGGAGAGATAACGCTATTAGAAAAATACCAAAAACCAAGCCATCTTCCTTGGTTATACGCTCTGCAGGAATAGGACGGCTTTGTGTCCGCTCCATTTTCTTGTCTTTAGCATCTTCCAGAGCCATATTAAGGACACCACTTCCTCCTGCAGACAAGGCAAGACCTAGTAATATAAGAAAAGATTTAAAGAATGAAGGAGAGGCGGGAAGAGCTAATAATCCTGTAAGGCCTGTAAATAAAACGAGCGACATAACGCGCGGTTTCGTCAACTCCCAATAGTCTTTTGCAGTAGAAACGGGAAAAGTTTCTTCTTCCAATATAGCTTTTGCTGCAAACCGAGACATATATAAATCCTTAATCTAAAAAAGTCATTCTCGGGCTTGACCCGAGAATCTTTTTTCTCTTGAAGAGATGCTCGTGTCAAGCACGAGCATGACTAGCGTTTATTTACAAACCTATACACATTATAAAAACCCGCGCAACTGCCTAAAATAAAGAAAAGAATAATCCCCCAAGGCGCAATTCCAAAAAAAGAATCCATTCCCAAACCTAACAAAACGCCAGCAATAATGCCCGCAACAAACTCTACACCCACACGCCCATAAGAAAAAGAGTTGTTATTTACAGACAAATCTCCTTTTTTATTTTGTGTCCATGGAGCTTTAGAACGCTCTCTTATTTCTTGAACATGCTTTTTAAATTGAGAATCAGACGGATTTTTCATAAGCTTTAAGAAGAAGTATTTCTTAATTCTTCATCAATAATACGTTTAAATTCCTCATAGGGGGCACATCCTACAATCTTTTTTCCATTAATAAAGAAAGTAGGCGTTCCATTAACTCCAAGTTTCTGCTGCCCTTCCAAGCGCATTAAAAGAACCTGTCTTTGAAGAGCCTCATTCTTTATACATCCTTTTGCTATTTTTTCTGAGATACCAAATTGTTTAGCTAGTTGGAGGAGATTTTTCTCAGAAGTAATTAAATCATGATGTGTATACAGCTTTTTGAGTAACTTTTCGCGTTGAGGCTGAGGGATAGCTTTACAATATAGTAGCTGGGCAGCTTTCAAAGAGAGACCATCTAAGGAAAATTGTCTGTGAATATATATTATTTTATTGGTATCAATGTAGTTACTTTTAATAAGAGGATAAACTTGTTGTTGAAACTGAGCGCAATGCCCGCACGCTACACAAGAATACTCTATAACAGTAACCCTTGCATTAGGATGTCCTAATACAATCTCAGGCAAAGAAG
The DNA here is from genome assembly GCA_964442815.1 of uncultured Alphaproteobacteria bacterium. Taxonomy (GTDB): domain Bacteria; phylum Pseudomonadota; class Alphaproteobacteria; order 16-39-46; family 16-39-46; genus CAYUAL01. The sequence continues at coordinate 10,294 of CAYUAL010000043.1, forward strand.
ATATGGAGTCATCCTGTCCTAAAACATACTTACTTCCTATACTGGCTACAAAAAGCACCAAAAATAAAAAAAATTGTTTAAGAGCTTTCTTACTAGCCATTGAAAAAATTACCATTTCTCCTGCCCTACTTTATTTTCATTTATCATATTCTTTTATTCGTTATCAAGAATTACGTGTGCAAGCCTCTCTAAAGAATGCCTAATATTTTCCTCAGGGATACTTTCTAGCAGCTCTTCATATGGAGAAAGTATCGCCTTATTTTTTTTATTCTTTTCTTGCATTTTAGGGAGAGATTCTCTTTTCCTTATTTTTGTATGGAGCAAGTGTATTTTTGTAACAGCCTGATACCCAAAATAGGTATTTACCCGTTCGAGAATAGAAGGGGTCAAATGTTGTATCTCTGGAGAAACAGCACTTGTTGTTTTCAGGTAAAGCGTTCCATCCGTTTTTTGCCCTCTTAAGAAAGAGATTCTCTCTGGCGTAGTATGTTCTGCCAAAAATGGCCCTACTATCTTCTCCCAATCTAGAACTATACGCGCCTCTACAAAACCTTGCTTTTCCATGAATGGCTTTACAATATCATGTATTTCAAGGCCAATAGGTTGAGCTGTAGAAAAAGCACGCCTTCTTGCGTAAGGATTCTGTTTGTGCTGGTTCATTTTTTTTGGCATAACCATACCTTATGACATCTCCTCTTTTTTCACAAGACACCCTTTCTCATCGATTACTTCCTTGGTATGACGTGCATAAACGGGACCTCCCTTGGCGTCACAGAACAGAAGGAAAACACCCTGATCCTTATCATGTGTTTTTATCTGAAATAATGCTGCAGCAAACCACCGTAACAGCAGTTATTCCTTATTTTCTGAACTTTATCCAAAAGTGGCCAACCATTTCCCATCTTGGGCGAGCATCTTTAGATTCAATCCTTCACGCCTGGCAAGGTCTGGGGTATTATGCACGAGCTCGGAATATGCATAAAGCAGCTCAAACTATTACACATACTTATCAAGGTAAAATTCCTTCAACTTCTCAAGATCTGCTTTCTTTACCTGGCGTTGGCCCTTATACAGCAGCTGCCATTCATAG
>CAYUAL010000044.1:0-11343 GCA_964442815.1 uncultured Alphaproteobacteria bacterium
CAATAGCGGGCAGCTTGGACAGGAAATAAATCTCGGGATTAAACAGATGGGACCCTGTCAAAGATTCCATAAGCTTGCGAATGCTTTCTATATTCAAACAAAACAATAACCCAATGGCAAAACCAGCTGCCGTTCCTAACACCCCTATACTGGAGCCCGTTAAAAAGAATATTCGCAAAATAGCCCCTTGGGTTGCCCCCATGGTTCGAAGAATACCAACGTCCTTGGTCTTATCTTTCACCAAAATAACCATGCTCGAAATAATATTAAAGGCCGCAATAATGATAATAAGCGTTAAAATAATAAACATCACATTGCGCTCAATCACAACCGCTTCAAAGAAAGCTTGGTTTGTTTGACGCCAGTCCAAAAGGCGCATTTTAGCGTCTGTTGCATTAATTACTTGGGGAATGATCGGATCCAAGTCAGTGCCTTTATTTAGAAAGACTTCCAGACCTGTAATAGGCTCCGCCCCTTCTTCTTCTGCCGTCACCTTAAAGAAAATACGCGCAGAAGCTAAAGGAATAAAGACAACCCCCATATCATACTGGTTATTCCCGGATTCAAAAACACCTGCAATTTTAAAATCTTTATAACGCGGGAGCGCCCCAAAAGCCGTTGTATTCAGCTCAGGTGCCACAAGACGCACACTATCACCTACTTCTAGCCCCCAGCGCCGAGCCAAAGCTTTTCCAAGAAGGATACTATCCTTCTCGTCATAGAGATTAAGACCACCAGCTACCATATGGTCTGCGATAAGCGGCCGATTCTGAAGATCTGCTTTATCAACCCCGCGCACCAAGACACCCGTTGCTAATTTCCCTTTCAGCAGCATGGCTTGCCCATCAATCATAGGGTTAACAGCCCGTACCCCTGGAATCTTTTCTATCTTTTCTTGTGCCCCCTTATAGTCTACAAGAGGGCGACCAAAACCATAAACGCCTAGCTCTCCATTAAAGCCTACAATCTTCCCAATGAGTTCAGCTCGAAACCCGTTCATAACGGACATAACAATAATGAGGGTTGCTACACCCAGCATAATTCCAAGGAAAGCAAGCCCACCGATCAAAGGCACAAAGCGTTCTCGCTTTCCACTTTGGGAAGTGGGCCATAGGTATCGCCAAGCGAGCTTTCTTTCAAAAGGTGAAAACATTGTTAGTTTTTCTTTAGTCTTTGAGCCAAGATAACACCTATCTGGTCTTTTTGGATTTCTTCCCGTTGACCCGTTTTACGACATTTGAGTTCTACTTTGCCTTCTGCTGCGCTCCGGCCCCCAATAATCACCTGCCAAGGCAAGCCAATGAGATCCATATCCGCAAATTTAGGCCCAGCTCGAAGAGGTCTATCATCATACAAAACCTCAATGCCATGCGCATTCAATTCCTGATAAATCTCTTCTGCAACCTTATCTACTTCGGCTTCTCCTACAAAAAGATTAAGGAGCCCTACTTGGAAGGGTGCTACACTTTCTGGCCAAATAATCCCAGACTCATCATGAGAAGCCTCAATAATGGCTCCCACTAAACGGGACACCCCAATGCCATAAGATCCCATCTCCACAGGAATAAGAGATCCATCTGGACCTTGCACCCGGGCATTCAATGCTTCAGAATATTTCGTACCAAAGTAGAAAATATGGCCTATCTCGATACCCCGCGCTTCGCACAAATCTTCCTTCTTTACAGGACAATTGGCAGGGTCATGTTTTTCTTCTGCCGCTGCGTATAACGTCCGAAGCTCCTTAAAATCAAGATCGTCTAGATTTTGCGTTCGTATTTTCTCAAAAGCTTTATCATAATAAACTTTGCTTTCTCCCGTTTCGGCCAGAATTTGGAACTCTTGGCTCATATCTCCGCCGATGGCCCCTGAATCTGCTTTTACGGGAATAGCGACCACACCAATGCGAGCAAATGTTCGTAAATACGCCTCAAACATTTTATGATAGGTGGCGTAAGCTGCATCCTTATCCAGATCAAAGGAATAAGTATCTTTCATCAAGAACTCACGCCCGCGCATAATGCCAAAGCGAGGACGAATCTCATCCCGAAATTTCCATGTAATTTGATACAAGCATTTAGGCAAATCTTTATAGCTGCGCACATATTGACGAAAGACGTCAGTCATGACTTCTTCTGCCGTAGGTCCATACAATATGTCACGCTCGTGCCTGTCCTTGATACGCAACATCTCCTTGCCGTAATCATCATAACGCCCACTTTCCCGCCACAAATCCGCTGATTGAATGGTAGGCAAAATAAGTTCTAACGCACCGATACGGTCTTGCTCTTCGCGTACTATACTTTCTACCTTCTGAAGGACACGTTGTCCCAGCGGCAGCCAAGCATAAATCCCCGCACTGGTTTGATAAATCATCCCCGCACGAAGCATCAGCCTATGAGAAGGAATTTGCGCTTCTGCAGGGGTTTCTTTAACTGTGGGAAGAAAATATTGGCTCCAACGCATGGTAATAAGACCTTTGTAATTTTTTTGGTCATTCTCGCACGTGTTGCGAGAAACTCCTTAAAAGATGCTTAATGCTATGAGATGCTCGTGTCAAGCACGAGCATGACCAATTTGATTTAAAAGTCATCCCGAACTTGTTTCGGGATCTTAATCCTAGTAAGATGCCGAAATAAATTCGGCATGACATTATCATGGACCACACTATGCCCACAAAAAAAGATTCATCCTCTACGGACTTTGGTTTTGAGTCCGTTTCTATTTCTGAAAAATTAAAACGCGTGCAAGGCCTTTTTAATGATGTCAGTAGCCAATATGATCTGATGAATGACATTATGAGCGGAGGGCTCCACCGCCTTTGGAAAGATTGCTTTGTTAAAGAAGTAGCTCCTAAGGCTCATGAGCGTATTCTTGATTTAGCAGGTGGCACGGGGGATATTGCCTGTCGCCTTGTAAAAACGGCCTCTCCTTCCGTCTATGTCTGCGACTTAAGCGAAGGTATGGTCCAAGAAGGTAAAAAACGGGCTTTAGATAAGGGGTTTTTAAAAGAAATTCACTGGACGGTAGGAAAAGGCGAAGCCTTGCCCTTCTCTGCTCAAACATTTGATGCCGTTACAATATCCTTTGGGCTGCGAAATGTTTCTGACCGTTCTCAAGTTTTAGCAGAGATCTATCGTGTCCTAAAAGCTTCTGGGCGCTTTTATTGCTTAGAATTTTCAAAAGTCCAAAATGCGTGCCTAAACAATATCTATAAAGCTTATTCCTTTGGAATCATTCCCAAAATAGGGAAGTACGTAGCCCAAGATGAAGAAGCTTATCAATATCTCGTGGAAAGTATCGCAAAATTTCCTTCCCAAGAAGCCCTTGTCCAAGAAATCAAAGACTCTGGATTCCAAGAAGTTACTTATACGAATCTAAGCGCCGGAATTGCGGCTATCCATATAGGACAAAAATTTTCTTAAGGAAGGTAAAAGAATTTAATGTTTTCCTAAAGTTGTACAATTTATAAGTGCAACTTATAAATTGTACAATATTGCTCTAAACAATACTTCTTACAAATAAAAAAAGAGGCCCTAAGGCCTCTTTTTTGTTTTACTTTTATAGAAGACACAAGCTCTTAGCTAGCGGCCTCTTCAGGATTCTCTTCCTCATCACCATCACATTTGATACCACAAGCAGCAGCTGCATCTGCATCATCACATAAATCGGTTCTAGCACAGAAACCTTTTTTAAAGCTTGAGTTGTTAGCTACTACCCAATCCATTCCTTGACAATTACCAGCAGCTTTCATGAGAACAGGTAGCTTACAAGCATATGTTGATCCACTAAAAGTACCACCAAACGCTGACTTACACGTACATTTTTTTGCTGCTACACCACATTGTTGTACATCAGAGCAACTTGCAGCTTGCGCAGCATTTTGCATTAAGACTAAGCTAGAGCTAATAACAGCAGCTACACTTAAAAGTTTTACTAATTTCATTTTTTAACTCTCCAATTATGGTTTTTTACTTATTTCGGAGGACGAAAAGGCCTCTTCGCCTCCCCTTGTATGATATTTTTTATAAGGATTTACTCCTTACATTCTTTCTATCTCTTTCAGAATGCTCAATTTTTTCTTTTTGGTCAATAGAGTTTTTACTTGCATGCATAGGTCTCTGATGAATATTCGGGCAGAACATAATGAAATATTCATCAGCTCATGATCAAATTTCAATTACTATTTTGTAAAATTTTTAAATTTGTCTCAAATATTGTATTATTTACGTTAAAAATAAAAAAGGCCCCAGAAAGGGGCCTTTTTAACACATAGAGTGTGCTATTAGCTAGCAGCAGCATCAGCATCAGCATCTGAAGTATCTCCAGAATCATCATCAGAAGGACAAACATCAGAGTTTTTAGCCTTTAATGCATCAGTTCCGCAGCACTTAGCTTGAGCTTTTGCGCTATTTGGATGAGCACCAAAACATGTTTTACATTTTGGTCCACAACCGGTCATACAATTCATCGTACAAGAATCGCCCGTAACAGAATGTAAAATGCTTTTTGCAGATACATCAGCATTCACAAATAGCGCACTACCCAATACAACCGCAGATACACTTAAAAGTTTTACTAATTTCATTTTAACCCTCCAATTATGGTTTTTTTTACTTATTTCGGAAGTCGAAAAGACCCTTCGCCTCCCCTTGTTATGATATTTTTTATAAGGAATGGCTCCTTACATTTTTCCTATCCCTTTCAGAATGCTCAAATTCTTCTTTTTGGTCAATAGGGTTTTTGTTTGATTATCTAATACAACCACAAAGCTTCACAAGAGCAGCGCCCTCTGATGAATATTTGAGCAGTAGATGATCAAATATTGATCAGTACGTGATCAAATTTCAATCATCTTTTTGTAAAGACCAGCCTCCTTCTTGGTCTTTATTCAAAAATAAACCTGAAGACCTCTATTTTATTTATGAAGCAGTAATTCTCTCCCACAAATCCTTCCATTCAGGATTTAAAGATTCTATAAGCTCTAATTTTTTCTTTCTTGATCCTGCTTTTATCTGCTTCTCTCGGAAAATCGCTTTTTCCATGCAGCCAAAAAGTTCGTAATAAACAAGATTTGTACAATTATATTGATAGGTAAAACCTTCTGTAATTCCTTTTTTATGCTGGTATACACGTTGGACAAGGCTAGATGTTACTCCTACATAAAGAGTCCCATTGCGCTTACTAGCCATGATGTATACGACAGGTTGTTTCATATCTAAGATACCATATCTATCTATTCTAAACTAAAAATGTCATCACGAGCCTACGAAAGCGTAGCGAGAGTAGGCGTGGTGATCCAGTAAAATACTTAAAGCTCCTTAGAGCTTTTCTAGTAAAAAAAATAAAGTGCTGCTACGCAGCTTGCATTTATACTGGATTGCTTCGTCGGGATACTCCCTCCTCGCAATGACAATAATCTAATCAATATTACTTCTTTTTTAAAATTCCAATGTAATTCACACTAATATCCTTAGAAAGCTTCCAAGAGCTAGATAGCACATCATAAGAAATTCCTTGTATATCCCGCATCTCTAAGCCAGCAGAATCTGCAAAAGCAGCTAATTCCGAAGGGCAAATAAACTTTTTCCACGAGTGCGTCCCTTTAGGAACCCAACCTAAAATATATTCCGCTGCTGCAATCCCTAAGAGATAAGATTTTACCGTTCTATTTAAAGTAGATACAAAGACTAGCCCGCCCTTTTTAACTACTTTGGAACATTGCTCTAAAAAGAAAGATACATCCGATACATGCTCTAAAATTTCTAAAGCTAACACCACATCAAAATGAGCTTTCCATTCCACTCCTTTGTCTTCTAACAATCCTGTTACATACTGAAGAGAATAAGGAGCTTCTAACAAACCCATAGTACGAGCATGCTCTTGAGCTGCTTGAATATTCTCTTCCGTCGCATCCAAACCTGCCACACACGCTCCTAATCGGGCTAAAGGCTCACACAAAAGACCTCCGCCACACCCCACATCTAGAACTTTTAGGGTAGATATATCTTGCGGCAAATGATCGCGAATATATTGCAATCGTATAGGGTTAAGCTCGTGTAGGCTTTTATAGGGACCATCTTCCTCCCACCAAGTAGAAGCAAACTTTTTAAAATGGTGAATTTCCTTTGAGTCTACGGAAGAAATCATTGTGCATCTTTAGAAAAAAGGTTGACAAAAGTGTCCTTACCCTAGCATTTTATACAAATTGAGAGAAGAGAGTATTACGATCATAAACGTCATCCTCGCGCTTGACGCGAGGATCTTAATAATATTAAGTTTTGATAGATTCTTGGGTCAAGCCCGAGAATGACTTTATCCATTAGGAATCCTACATGTCTGCGACTGCTTTATCATCGGAAGAACAAACGACACCTCCTTTAAGCTCTTATTCAAAAGAAACTTGGAACAAGCTTAATGCCTTATGGAAACGCGGCCAAGATTTTTTGGGTGCGCCTTATGCTCTTTTGGGAGGCGCCATGACATGGGTTTCCGAAAGAAATCTTGTATCAGCTATTTCCAATGCAGGTGGATTTGGGGTACTTGCGTGTGGATCCATGCCCCCAGCGCTTTTAAAAGAAGAAATCTTAGCGACACAAAGTCTTACTCAAAAACCTTTCGGAGTTAATATCATTACGCTCCATCCCCAATTTGAAGACCTTATAAATATTGCCATAGAAACTAAAGTTTCCCATGTGGTTTTAGGCGGGGGGCTCCCTCCTACGTGGGCCATTCCTAAGATGAAAGAACATAGTATTCGTGTCTTATGCTTTGCACCTGCGTTGATCTTAGCTAAAAAATTAGTGCGCGCTGGTGTGGATGCTCTTATTTTAGAAGGCAATGAAGCGGGAGGACATATTGGCCCTGTTTCTACAAGTGTTCTAGCCCAAGAGATCCTTCCTGTTTTTGGAAAAGAGCTTCCTGTTTTTATTGCTGGCGGCATTGGCCGAGGAGAAGCCATCGTCTCTTATTTAGAGATGGGAGCCTCAGGATGTCAGCTAGGGACTCGTTTTGTTTGCGCCCATGAATCCCGTGCGCATCCTGCTTTTAAACAAGCTTTTATTCGGGCCCAAGCCCGTGATGCTATTGTCTCTATGCAAATTGACAATCGCTTTCCCATTATCCCTGTGCGTGCTTTAGCCAACCAAGCTACAGATGCCTTTCTTCAAAAACAACGCTCTGTAGTAGAAGAGTTTTCCAAAGGAAACTTAGACCAAAAAACAGCGCAACTCGAAATTGAACATTTTTGGGCAGGAGCTCTGCGTCGTGCTGTTATAGAGGGAGATATTGAAAACGGCTCCCTTATGGCTGGCCAAAGTGTTGGCATGGTTACTCAAGAGCAATCCACGCAAGAGGTTATAAACGAGCTTGTCTCTCAGGCGCTTTCTTTTTTGGAACAACGTCAGTAAGGTCATGTCGAACTTGTTTGGCTACGCCGCTCCTTCGGAGTCAGCATGACAACAATAAAGAAAACCTGTTGACTTTTAGGGGTGGTTCCCTCTATAGAATAGAAGCACTTTTAAATTGATTTTTATAGATCCATACATTCCAGGATATCAAAGAGGACAATCGTGAAAAGAACATACCAGCCGAGTAAACTTGTACGCAAACGCCGTCATGGGTTTAGAGCACGTATGGAAACCGTTGGTGGAAGAAAAGTTATTGCAAATCGTCGCGCAAAAGGCCGTCATCGTTTATCTGCCTAAAATGGCATGTCTCTTCCTTATCAATCCCTTAAGCGCCGTCAAGATTTTCTTCGCTTGACAAAGTCTGGGTATAAAATCCCCATGTCTAGTTTTGTTTTACAAGCTCTTTCCCGCCCTTCCCCTAATGAGGAAGCTTTGTCTCTCCTTCCACGTATAGGATTTACGGCTTCTAAAAAAATTGGTAATGCTGTGATTCGAAATAAAGCAAGACGACGCCTTAAGGCTGCCATAGCCATCTATCTAAAAGAAAACCCAATCTCCGCTCCATTACCTCTTGATTTTGTTCTTGTTGCACGTTCTACCACCCCTACAATTGTATTTACAAAAATTCTAGAAGACTTTAAAAAAGCTTTTTCTAAACTCTATGATTCTTACATCCCGACTCTCCAGCCCCCTAGTTCGTAAATATCTATGATAAAGCTTCTATCCATCCCTTTTCTATTCTTGTTACGAGGTATTTTTACCTTGTATCGTCTTTTTTTATCCCCTTTGTTAGGGCATGGCTGTCGGTTTTACCCCACTTGCTCTTGTTATATGGAAGAGGCTCTTCTTACCCATGGCTTGCTTAAGGGAGGATGGTTCGGTTTAAAACGTTTATCCCAATGTCACCCTTGGGGAAAAGAGGGATATGATCCTGTTCCTTCCCCTTCTTCTCTTTTTACTCAGAACTCTTCTTCTAAGGCTTTATAAATCAAGGATATTTGTCTATGAATAACGAAACACGTAATCTTATTTTAGCTGTACTGCTTTCTGTAGCAATTCTAGCAGGATTTAATTATTTCTTTGATACTTCTTCTCAAAAAACTCCTCCTTCTTCTACCCAACAGAGTACTTCTGTGCCTTCTACACAAGAAGACTATCGTCCTAAAATTCAAGAGGCATCCAATACGGACACAAAACGTCTTTCCCGTGAAGAATCTCTTAACCAAAGTGCCCGTATTCCTATCGAAACACCTAGCTTAAAAGGCTCTATTGCCCTAAAAGGTGCTCGTTTAGATGACCTTTCTTTAGCCAAATATCACTCAACTACATCCCCCCAAAGCCCTAACATTGTTCTGCTTTCACCTGAATCCACGGAAAATCCTTATTACGCAGAGTTCGGATGGATTGCAGCAAACGAATCTCTTCAACTTCCTTCAAAAGATACAGTATGGACCGCCAAAGGAATAAAACTCACACCCGATTCCCCTCTCTTGCTTACATGGACAAGCCCCCAAGGAGTTACCTTTGAACGTACTATCAGTATTGATGAAGAATATATGTTTACCATTACAGATCGCCTTGTAAATAATAAGGGAGAATCCCTTACACTTTATCCTTATGGTTTGATTAGCCGAGGAGGACAAACTCCAACCGCTAGTACTTATGTATTGTATGAGGGCCCTTTGGGTGTATTAAATGGCTCACTTAATGAAATTTCCTACGAAGACGTTCGTACGAAAAAATCTCAAGAACTTTCCTCCATTGGAGGCTGGCTAGGTATTACAGACAAATATTGGCTTACAGCTCTTGTTCCTGACCAAAATAGTGCTATAAAAGCCCATTTCAAAGAAGCCGGAACGTCACCTTCTTCTATCTATCAAACAGACTACTTAGGACCAGCTTACGTTCTTGAGTCTCAAGGTACGCTTACAACAACTAATCATTTTTTTGCAGGCGCGAAAGTCGTCTCCTTATTAGACGCTTATGAGAACACGCTGAATGCTCCAAAGCTTGACCGTGCCGTTGATTTTGGTTGGTTTTATCTGATTACCAAGCCATTATTCTATGTCCTGTCTTATATTAACTCCGGCATTGGCAATTTTGGTATTAGCATTTTGCTTCTCACTGTTCTTGTAAAGTTACTATTCTTCCCCTTGGCTAATAAATCTTACAAAGCCATGGCAAGAATGAAAAATCTCCAACCTGAGATTAAAAAGCTTCAAGAACGCTATGGTCAAGATAAAATAAAGATGAACCAAGAGCTGATGGCCTTTTATAAAAAGCATAAGGTTAATCCCATGGCCGGGTGTCTTCCTCTTGTCATTCAGATCCCCGTTTTCTTCGCGCTTTATAAGGTTCTGTATATCTCCATTGAAATGCGCCATGCCCCTTTCTTTGGATGGATTCAGGATCTTTCTGCGCCAGATCCAACAACTCTTTTTAACCTTTTTGGACTTATTCCATGGGATCCCCCTAGTTTCCTCCAAATCGGAGCTTGGCCGCTTATAATGGGAGCCACGATGGTCCTCCAACAACGCCTCAGCCCGCAACCGGCTGACCCTGCTCAAGCCAAGGTAATGATGTTAATGCCCATCATGTTTACCTATCTTCTAGCACAATTCCCCGTAGGTCTTGTGATCTACTGGACGTGGAGCAATATTCTTACTATTCTCCAACAAGGGTATATTATGCGACATGAGAGAAAAACAGCAGAATTTAAAAAGATATAATATTGTATTGCATTTTTTAATATTTATTTCTTGAATTTATGTTTTCGCTTGTATATATAAGTACTCGTTAATATATTAACTAAAATTGAATTGCTTAAAAAATTTAGGAGTTTAAAATTATGAAGATAAAAAAGTTTTATGCCTCTGCAGTTTGCGCAGTTGCCCTTATCATAGGGTATAATTCTGCCATTTACGCTATGGATGCAGGAGCAGACGCTGACAGAGCAGAAAGAATAGGTCTAACTCGTGCAAACGCTCAAAGAATGGGTGTTCCTGCACCTGATGATGCAACGATCACTGCAGCAGTAAGGGATGGCTACGCAACTGCAGCAAAAGTTCATAAGTTCTATAGAGACATTAGGTCAGCACAATACCGGGCACTTCCAGATGTTGAACCTGCAGACTGGACACGCCTTGCCATAGACGCTTCTCAAAATAGGTTTTCTCCTTTATTTCAGGATATCTTAGATCGTTTTATGGGGTTAGATAGTTTTAATACTGTTCCTAAGGATGACTTCCTTGCAGTAGCAGATGCATATGACCCTTCAACTGCTCCAAAAGCGAATACACCTTCTGTGATGGCAGATCTTTTAGAGGCTTTTATTGCTGACACAAATAAGATTTATACACTGAATGTGAAGCAACGTATTTTAGGAGCATTCCTAACTCAGGTAGATGCAGATATTCCTGCTCAGACTCAACGAGACGTAAAGGCTTTAGGCTTAGCTGCTGCTGCAACAGACTTTCCAGAAAGCAGGGGTGCTTTACAAGAGTTTTTAGATCAGAAAAGCACTGAAGTACACCAACATGCAAAACCACTAGTCCTATATACTAATTTTGCAGCAGAATTGTTAGGTGGTGGTTCTGTTGCTGCGCGGTTAGCTACTTTAGACAAATATGCTGCTTCTTTAGCTGATGTAGGACCACACATTCCTCATTTTGAACTCCATAATGCCCGCTTACGAGACCTTGTTTATGTTACTGAGTTGCAAAGAGTAAGTGGAGCGGCTGGCGCAGCAAGAAATCGTGATGCAGCGCTTGGTACATTACAATCTAGACCTTCTTTTCTTACTCTTGAAGGTGCTACTGCTGGAGCACACGCTTTTACAGAACATCGTGACCAGGATATTCATGTAGTAGTAGCAAACAGAGTTCGAACAGCAACACATTTAGTAACTAACTCTCTTAACAGCGATCTGAGACCTGCG
>CAYUAL010000045.1:0-6099 GCA_964442815.1 uncultured Alphaproteobacteria bacterium
TCTTTAAATGTGTACTATACACAAACTCTACAATTTCTTGCGCTTCATTTGGTATTTAAAATGACGACTCGGTGGCGAGATCTTCATCCTCAAATACAGCAACTTATACTCTATGGAAGCGACTCTGAAAAAATTTCTTTTTCTTACCGCGAAGGTATGCGCAAATTCTCAACAACTAAGCCTTTTGAAGGCGTTATTCCTAATCTAACACGTCGTTTTATGGAAACAGAAAGTTCTCAAATTCGAGAAGAACTTACAAAATATCAAGCTATTCACCCTTGTGAATCATGCAAAGGATATCGCTTAAAACCTGAGGCTTTGTGTGTAAAAATAGCTCATCATCATATTGGACAAATTACTGAATTTTCTATTGAAAATGCTCTTACATGGGTAGAAGGTTTGCCTGCTCTCCTTTCCCAAAAGGAAAAAGACATTGCCTATCGCATTCTTAAAGAAATTACTGAACGGCTTGGATTCTTAAAAAGTGTAGGGCTTGGATATCTTTCTCTCAGTCGAACGGCAGGCACTCTTTCAGGGGGAGAAGCTCAAAGAATTCGTCTTGCATCGCAGATTGGATCAGGTCTTACAGGCGTTTTATATGTTCTCGACGAGCCCTCCATTGGCCTACACCAACGCGATAACGATCGTCTTCTTGAAACACTGAAGCGTCTACGAGACTTAGGCAATACGGTCTTGGTTGTCGAGCATGATGAAGATGCTATACGGACCGCAGACTATCTTATTGACATGGGCCCAGGCGCAGGTATCCATGGAGGAGAGATTATCTCTCAAGGTACACCTCAACATGTCATTAAAGACCCTAAAAGCTTAACAGGACAGTATCTTAGTGGCCAAAAAAAGGTTCCCCTACCTACCAAACGTCGCCCTATTTCAAAAGAAAAAAAACTTATTTTACAGGGCGCCACAGGGAATAACCTAAAAAATCTCACTGTTGAATTTCCCTTAGGGACATTTACCTGCATAACAGGCGTATCAGGCAGTGGTAAGTCTACTTTAGTAATAGAAACCCTTTTTCGAGCCTTAGCACGCTCTTTATCCCATGCTACTGAAGTACCTCTTCCTTACCAAAAACTAGAAGGATTGCCCTTTGTTGATAAAGTCATTGATATTGACCAATCTCCCATTGGGCGCACACCTAGGTCCAACCCAGCTACCTACACAGGCGCTTTTACTACTATTCGCGATTGGTTTGCTGGCCTTCCCGAAGCAAAAGCACGCGGATATAAAGCCGGCCGTTTTTCTTTCAATGTAAAAGGGGGCCGCTGTGAAGCATGTGAAGGCGAAGGCGTTATCAAAATTGAAATGCACTTCTTGCCAGATGTATATGTGACCTGTGATCAGTGTAAAGGGAAACGCTATAATCGAGAAACGCTTGAAGTTACTTATAAAGATAAATCCATTGCAGATGTCTTAGATATGACAGTAGAAGAGGCTAGTTTCTTTTTTCAAGCGCATCCTTCCTTAAAAGAAAAACTCGAAACATTAAAAAAAGTTGGGCTAGGATACATTCATTTAGGCCAAGCCGCTACCACACTTTCTGGTGGTGAAGCCCAACGAATCAAGCTTTCGAAAGAGCTTTCTAAACGCGCAACAGGCAAAACGCTTTATATTCTAGATGAGCCCACAACGGGCCTTCATTTCGAGGATGTACGTAAGCTTCTAGAAGTCTTGCATGCTCTTGTAGATCAAGGTAATACTGTTCTCGTTATTGAACACAACCTCGAGGTTATCAAGACAGCTGATTGGATTATTGATGTTGGGCCTGAGGGAGGCCAAGGCGGAGGGCTCATTGTAGGAACAGGAACACCCGAAGATATTGCTAATAATTCTAAAAGCTATACAGGAAAATACCTAAAACCTTATCTAAAGAAATAATTCCATGGAAATGCATTCTTTTATTTCGCTTTTTGAAGGTTTTAGCACAGGTGCGGGGCTTATTATTGCCATTGGGGCTCAGAATGCCTTCGTATTAAAACAGGGGATAGCTAAAAACCAGGTTTTTGCTACAGCTTTGTTTTGTGCTTTTACCGATGCGCTTTTGATTAGCATTGGTGTTGCAGGCTTGGGAACATTGCTTACGGCTAGTCCTATTCTTCTTCTTATTTCCAAATGGGGCGGTGCACTCTTCTTAGCGTATTATGGATTTCGATCTTTTCGTGCTGTTTTCTCCTCTCAAAGCTTAAAGCTTGATAAAAAAGGACCTCAGCATCCTGGCTTGAAAGAGACTCTTCTTATTTTAGCGGCTTTAAGTTTTCTTAATCCCCACGTTTACATTGATACGGTAGTCCTTTTGGGAAGTATTAGCGCTCAATTCTCAGGAGAGAATCGCTTCTTTTTTGCTCTAGGCGCTGTTCTGGCCTCTTTCATTTGGTTTTTTGGAATGTGCTATGGTGCACGCTTTTTAGCCCCTCTTTTTGCAAAACCTGTGTCTTGGAAGATTCTCGACTTTCTTATAGGGTGTACCATGTGGGGAATTGCTCTTTCGTTAGTTTTGTAAAAAACCCCTTTGAAACTCTTTACCCACCAAGTACAATGAAAAGCTCAGCATACTAGGAGGCTTTTTATGCAATACAAATTTTTACCTTGTTATATAACCCTAGGGATCTCTATTACTTTTAACGTATTTGCGGGCCATACTTCTCCCTCAAGTGAAAGAGATATCGTGCATGGAGAAAAAAAAGATTTTGGATGTGATAGCCTACCGAGCTCTGGAGCATGCTATGAACAAAATCAAGGAAAAATCTTAGGGGATATTGTTTTATTTGGGCCAAATAAACATAAGCAAGTACCAACAGATGCAGACGGCCTACCTATCCCTCCCCAACAAGATAAGTGATGAGTAGTTTACAAAAATTCGCGGACCTAGAGAAACAAGCCAATGACTTTGGCTTTAGTTGGTCTAATCCTACCCAAATTTTAGATCAAATAAAGAGCGAGTGCTTAGAGGTTGAAGAAGCTCTTCAAAAGGGAGATCTAGACACTCTTCAAGATGAAATAGGAGATCTCATTCACGCAACGCTTTCTTTGTGTTTGTTCTGTGAATTAGATCCAGAAGAAACTTTAGAAAAAAGCACTCTCAAATTTCAAAAAAGGCTTATGGAAACAATCCGTCTTGCGCAACAAGCCGGATATGAAACCTTAAATGGGCAACCTATTTCTCTTTTGTTAGACTTTTGGAATCAGGCTAAGAAAAGAGTAGGTTAAAAAATATCTAGGTGAAAACTTTTTTAAATCCTAATACTTATTGCCCAATTGGTGTCCGCAACCATAGCTAACACGCCTTAAACCTAAAGCTTCCAATAATCTATTAGGGACTTGTTGTTTATAACTTATGAGAAGAGAAACAATATCTCGCTTTACCTGGAGTTCATGCGTGTTATCAGCCAAAGCAACTAAGTCTATTTGGGCTTTTTGTATTGAGTCCCAAAGTGCTCTGTCTGCTCCTGTAATAGTGTAGAGACGATATAGCGACGCTAAATCTTTTTCATCTTCTACTGCTTCTCTTAACCAATTTACTACGTGTTCCTGACGAACATCTTCGGGTATTTCTGTTTTTCCTTCAATAGATGCAATCACGGTGTTAATACAACTCATTGCATTCATCCCTTGCATGCGCCCTAAAGAATAAAGACCATTTCCATATTTTCTAAGATCTTCTGAGATGCGTGCTCTCGTTATTTCATCTGAATCTCTTACGACACTATGCTGTAGTGGCGCTTTCTGGGCATCAGAAGAAGTTTCCAACTGCATTGCCTGTGTAGAAAGGAAAGAAATAGATAAACTTAGAATAGAAGCACATAATATAAAACGCATGAAAATAATCCCTACAAACATATATTAAATAGAAAGGATAAAAGCCTAATGACTTGGGTGTAGAAAATCCCCATAAAAAATGCAAGAAAAAAATATAGATATAAATTTAAAATACAATTTATACAAAAGTCTCTTTCGTTTTCCCCTTATGTACATTATATCTTGCCTGTCACCAGAGGTGCTAACAAAAGTTGGCTGAGAGGATACAGCTCTTAACAATCTATAGAGCAAGCGTATTTAACTCTTTGGACCTGATCTGGATAATACCAGCGAAGGGAGGTGAAGGCAAAAAAAGCCTTAAGTAGGCTTTTTATGCCTGTGTCTTCTAGGTCCTTTCCTACTTTCTTATGCTCCTTTTGTTAAAATCTTTTACATAAGGAGGAGTCTCATGTTTTTGCTTTCTTTTTTATCTAAACAAATTTCCTCTCTTTTAGCCCCTTATAAAAGTTTTTCTCGCTATAAGCTTTCTATCCTTTTAGGAAATATCATTGATCATTATGATTATGCTGCTTTGTATGGGTTTTTAGCTCCTCTATTGGCCCCTTCTTTTTTTCCACAAGCCGACCCTTTTGTTTCCGTCTTATATGCTTATGCGATTTTTTCAACCTCTCTTGTCACGGTACCTTTAGGTGCCTTCCTTTTTGGCAGATGGGCAAGATTCAAAGGGCCTCAAACTCCTCTTTCCTTTTCCCTCTTTGGCTTAGGAATCTCTACCCTGCTCATAGGAGTCTTACCTACCTATGATTCTCTGGGGATTTTTGCCCCCATTTTTCTTATTTTTTTACGACTTATACGCGAAATAACAGCGAGCGGAGAAACAACTATTGCCAACCTTTACATTTTAGAAACAACCCCTTCTAAAGATACCTTACCAACCTCTAGTGCTTACGAGATTTCTACGATTTTAGGCTTTTTATCTGCTTCTTTTCTATGTGGGATTATCACTTTGCTCCCAACAGATCTCCCTTACTGGCGTATTCCTTTTATTCTAGGAGGTTTTGCCTCAGGAATAGGGATTTATCTTAGGAAACAACAATTTTCTATACCCAAGCAAAACCCTTTTACATCCTATGTTACCCCTCAAAGTACTTTATCCTTTTTAAGAAAAACTTATAAAACGCTTCTACGTATCTCCCTTGTATCAGGCTTTTCTTATAGCACGTATGCTTTTCCTTTTATCTTTATGAATACTTTTATCCCTGAAATAACCTCTCTTTCCTATGGTCAAATGGCTAATACGGGAACTTTGTTTTTTGTTATAGATGGTATTTTATTGTTATTACTGGGGTATTCTTTGCGTTTTTACAATCCAGCCATACTTATGAAAAAGGCAGCTTGGGTATTAGCGTTTTCTATTCCCATTCTTTTTTTGTTTATTCAAAATGCAAGCTTCCTTTATATTTCTTTTACCCGTTTTTGGATTGTCTTTTGGGGCATTGTTTTCTTATGCCCTTTGAATATATGGCTTTTACGTCAATACATAGGCCCTGAGAAATATCTTTTAACAGGAATAGGGTCTGCCGTAGGCAAAAGCCTTTTAGGAAAAATGCTCCCTTTTTTATGCCTTTATATTTGGCATACTACCCATAGTACGTGGGCACCTGCTTTGTATTTGAGCCTTGTAGCCATTGGAGCTGGGTTATGTGTGAGAAAACATAATTAACTACGTCCCCCCGCTACTTAAGAGCGGGGTCCAGAGAAACCTGAAAGATGCCTGGATCCCGCGGTCAAGCCGCGGGATGACAAATTTACTCCAACCCCTCTAAATATTCTTTTAACTCAGTATGTGAAAGCTGTGCTATCTCTTTGCCTAGCTCTTTCTTAATCTTAAGCTCCACATCTTTAGAAAAATGCTCTCGCAACCATCCTAACATCTTAGGAGGCGCTATAATAATAAGCTCATCAAAGCGGCTTTCAGAACTGTTGATAAAAGTGCCCATTTCTTGTGCAAATTCTTCTTTCTGAAGAGTATGCCAATCATGCTTCTTTTCATAAGCATGACGCATGTTAACCCCACTTTCAAAGACTCGTCCTTGCTGATCTCTCTCATGGGAGGATGTGCTAGAGTGATCATGCTCAAATTTCTGGATAATTTCAAAATCTTCGATTCTAGAAGGTTGCTGCGCAATATAAGCATGTCCAGCGTCCATAACCAAAGCCCACGTTATTTTAGGATGTTTCATGATATTTTCTCTTTATGTGTTTGCTTTTTTTATATTCTATCATAGATAAGCTTTCTTAAGAACCCCTTATGCCGTATAATTT
>CAYUAL010000045.1:6109-11329 GCA_964442815.1 uncultured Alphaproteobacteria bacterium
GAAAAAATTTTCCTTTTTTACTGTTATAAGTGTTTGCTTTTCTGTGGGAATAGTAGCTGCAGAAACCGGCACTATCTATATTGTTGATCCATTGTGTGGGCCCGAGTCAAAAATCCTTGGACCAGACTGCAAAGGCCCCTCTAAAAATCTCAGTAAATGCTCTTGCCATAAACTAAAAAAGATCCCCATCCCCTATCTTCATCCATAAAAAAAGGGGGCTAAATAGCCCCCTTTTTAGCTTGGTTTTTTATTAATCTTTCACATCTGCACCTCTGATAATTTTGTGATCAGAGATTCCTTCTTCCTTTATTTTCCTAGTTTCTTCTGCTGTTTGAAAATCTGTTTGTTTTAAATCTCTATTCAACACATCACCACCGCCACTACGATTATGGGAACCTGCCACAACAGGAAGAGCAAGAGCAGCAAGCATTAGGGAAAGAACAGATACTTTTAAAGTTTTCATTTTTTGTTTCCTCTTAGTTAGTCATTGAAGTTTTTACACATTGTCAGTGTAATCATGCTTTTTTGCTTGTCAATCTAAACTACATTTTTCCATAAAAAAAGAGAGGCCAATAGCCTCTCTTTTTTCATTAAATAAAGTAGCTTACTTATTTTCTACTTTGCCTGTTTCACCAGCGAGAGAAGCTTCAGCAGCTTCAGCTTTTGCAGCTTCTTCAATTCTTAACTCTGATGATACTTTTTCTTCTTCTTTCTTAGCAAAAGAAGGAGCAGAAACAGCAGCGATAACTAAAGAAAGAGCAAGAGTTTGAACTAATTTCATTTTATTTTCCTCATTTAAAAATAGGTTATTAATACAACTTACAAAATTTAAGAGACTTTTTTATCTTTTTCCTTTTCACCTTCTGCTCTTGCCAACAAGAACAATTCAGGCTAGAGGAATAAGACAAATAAGCGCTCTCGAGCGTTCTATATCTGGGTTTAAATTTTTTTGCAAGAAGGAGTTAATGTGCCTGCCGCTTCTCTCTCCCAAAAAGAAAGTAAGTTACTGAAAGAAAAAGGATCTTTTTCTTTAGATCTTTTGTATAATGCTTACTATCATATGCTCCTCATTCGGCGCTTTGAGGAAAAATCAGGCCAGTTGTATGGTATGGGGTTGATTGCGGGGTTTTGTCACCTTTATATTGGGCAAGAAGCCGTCGTCACAGGAATTCAATCTGCTGCAGAACCTCAAGACTCCTTAATTACAGCTTATCGAGATCATGGCCATATGCTTATTTGCGGCATGGATCCTAAAGGGGTGATGGCAGAACTCACAGGCCGTATCGGCGGATACTCTAAAGGAAAAGGAGGATCCATGCATATGTTCTCTCGAGAAAAAAACTTCTACGGAGGACACGGCATCGTAGGAGCCCAAGTCCCTATTGGTACAGGTCTTGCTTTTGCTCACAAATATAAGAAAGATAATGGTATTTGCTTTACTTACATGGGAGACGGAGCCGCCAACCAAGGACAAATATTTGAAGCCTTTAATATGGCCGCTCTTTGGAATCTTCCTGTTTTATACATCATTGAAAATAATGAATATGCCATGGGAACTTCTGTTGCCCGACACACTGCCGTACCAGAGCTTTACACACGCGGTCTTGCACAGGGCATCCCAGGGAAAGCCGTTGATGGTATGGACTTTATAGCTGTGCGTACAGCTGCTTTAGAAGCTGTTGAGCATGTTCGATCAGGGAAAGGTCCTTTTATCTTAGAAACAAAGACCTATAGGTATCGCGGACATTCCATGTCAGACCCGGCAAAATATCGTTCGAAAGAAGAAGTAGAGAATGTGAAAGAAACAAAAGATTGCCTTCAAATCCTAGAAAGACACATTTACAGCGCAGGTGGCACAGAAGAAACGCTAGAAACCTTAGCGAAAAAAGTTAAGAAAGAAATAGATGAGGCTGTTTCCTTCTCCCAGGAAAGTCCTGAACCACCATTGGAAGAGCTTTATACGGATGTGTATAAATCAAGTCATGCCGAACTTGATTCAGCATCTTAGGGAATATAAACAGATCCTGAAACAAATTCAGGATGACATTAATATGAGGTTTATCCTATGTCTAACCAAACACAAATAACAGTAAGAGAAGCACTTCGAGATGCCATGGCTGAAGAAATGCGCCGAGATCCTACTGTTTTTCTCATGGGAGAAGAAGTTGCAGAATATAATGGCGCCTATAAAGTCAGCCAAGGGCTTTTAGACGAGTTTGGTCCACAACGCGTGATTGACACACCTATTACGGAGCATGGATTTGCAGGACTTGGTGTAGGTGCAGCATTTGGAGGATTGCATCCTATTGTAGAGTTTATGACATTTAACTTTTCTCTCCAAGCCATGGACCAAATTATTAACTCAGCAGCAAAAACCCTTTACATGTCAGGCGGACAAATGGGTTGTCCTATTGTTTTTCGTGGACCTAATGGTGCTGCGGCACGTGTTGGTGCTCAACATTCTCATTGCCTTGCAAGCACGTATGCTCACTGTCCAGGTCTTAAAGTCGTTTCTCCTTATAATGCCATAGACGCGAAAGGCTTATTGAAAGCTTCTATTCGAGACCAGAATCCTATTGTCTTTCTGGAAAATGAACTTCTTTACGGGCAAAAATTTGATGCCCCTCCTACAAATGAAGACTTTGTTCTACCTTTAGGCAAGGCCCACATAGAAAGATCCGGAAAAGATGTAACTTTAGTGACTTTCTCCATTATGGTAGGGTATGCCTTGGAAGCCGCTTCTCTTCTTGCTCAAGAAGGAATCGAAGCAGAAGTCATTAACTTAAGAACTTTACGCCCTCTAGATATGGATACAATTTTACAGTCGGTTCAAAAAACAAATCGCTGTATCAGCGTAGAAGAAGGGTTTCCCTATGGAGGTATTGGTTCTGAAATATCGGCTCAAATCATGGAAAAAGCCTTTGATTGGTTAGATGCTCCTGTTTTACGTGTCGCAGGTGTTGACGTACCTCTGCCTTATGCGGCCAATTTGGAACGGGCAGCTCTTCCTAAGACTCTCGAGATTGTAGGGGCTGTTAAACGGCAACTCCATGAGGTATAAAGAACTACTGACTTTTATTTAAGGATAAAATCTATGCCCATTGAAGTTCGTATGCCAGCTCTTTCCCCCACGATGACAGAAGGAAATCTTATCGCGTGGCATAAAAAAGAAGGCGATAAAATAAAATCTGGCGATCTTTTAGCTGAAATTGAAACAGATAAAGCGACCATGGAAGTGGAAGCTGTAGATGAAGGAGTCCTTGGCAAACTTCTTGTTCCTGCCGGCACAGAAAATGTGAAAATTAACACACCGATCGCCCTTATCTTAGAAGAAGGAGAAGACAAAAATTCTTTAGAATCTTATGTTCCTAAAGATTTTTCTAGCAGTAAAAAAGAAGCCCCAACCTCTGAAGCAACTGTTTCTTCTCCTTCTCCAACGGCTTCTATGCCTAGCTCTTCTAAAGAATCCCGCGTTTTCGCGTCCCCTCTTGCTAAAAGACTAGCAGAACAAAATGCTTTAGATATTCATACCGTCCAAGGAACGGGCCCACGTGGACGCATTATTAAACAAGATATTGAACAAGCGATATCCCAAGGAGGCCAAAAATCTTCTGTTCAAAGGACCACTATTCCTGACTTAGGAGAGAATGCTTACATCGATATACCCCACACTAATATGCGCAAAGTTGTTGCTCGCCGCTTGAGTGAGTCTAAACAGTCTGTTCCTCATTTCTATGTAACAATAGAGGCCCAAATTGATGAACTTCTTTCTTTACGCAAACGTTTGAATGAAGGTCTCACAGACCAAAAGATTTCTGTAAATGATTTTATGATTCGAGCTTGTGCTCTTTCGCTTATGGAAATTCCTGAAATAAATACTGCCTGGACAGATACTTACGTCCGTCAATATGCTTCGGCTGATATCTCTGTAGCTGTTTCTATAGAAGGCGGACTCATTACGCCCATTATAAAAAATGCTGAAAGAAAAAGTATTATAGCCATTTCTAAAGAGATGAAGGACCTGGCAGAACGAGCCCGCACAGGGAAATTAGCACCTCATGAATTCCAAGGAGGGACCTTCAGTCTTTCCAATATGGGAATGTATGGCGTTACCTCTTTTTCTGCCATTATTAATCCTCCTCAAGCCTGTATCCTAGCTGTGGGCGCAGGTATGGAACGCCCTATTATAAAAAATGGTTCTATCATCCCAGCTACTCTCATAAATCTTACTCTCTCTGTTGATCATCGCGTGGTAGATGGAAGTATGGGTGCCAAATTTTTAAATGTTCTTAAAAAGCATTTAGAGAACCCAGCCCTTATCCTAATTTAAGGAGATACTATGAGTTCAAATACATCCTTTGACGTAGCCATTATTGGAGGTGGTCCTGGCGGGTATGTGTGTGCTATTCGAGCAGCCCAACTTGGTCTTACCGTTGCTTTAATAGAAAAAGAATCCCTAGGAGGCGTATGCCTTAATTGGGGATGTATCCCTACAAAAGCTCTTCTTAAAACGGCTGAAGTTTTTAAGACCCTCCAAAAAGCAGCAGATTTTGGTGTTGAATTAAAAGGTTCTCCCACTATTAATATTTCTAAAGCTGTAGAACGCTCTCGTGCAGTTTCAGCACAGCTTATCAAAGGTATTCAATACCTTATGAAGAAAAATAAGGTTACTGTCTTTGAAGGAACCGGTAAACTCAAGAATGCAAAAGAAATCTCGATTCAAGATAAAGCTGGAAAAACTTCCTCTATTCAAGCCAAAAATATAGTGATTGCTACAGGTGCCAGAGCACGTATGCTTCCTCTTTCTCCTGAAGCTGCCCCTTTTATCTGGACTTCTAAAGAAGCAATGCTCCCAGAAAGCTTACCAAAATCTCTTCTTATTGTGGGATCCGGCGCCATAGGAATTGAATTTGCCAGCTTCTATAAAACCTTAGGGGTCTCTGTTACTGTTGTTGAAATGATGGATCGTATTTTGCCGCAAGAAGATAAGGAGATATCTGCGCTTGCTCAAAAAAGCTTTGAAAAACAAGGAATTCAATTCCTTCTTTCTTCTAAAACAACAAGCTTTGTACCTGGTAAGGAGACTATTACCGTTACTATTGAAGGTCCTTCTAAAAAAGAAACCCTCTCCGTTGAAAAGGTAATCTTAGCCATTGGGATAGAAGGAAATACAGAAAACCTTGGATTAGAAAATACGAAAATAAAAATAGAAAAAACGCA
>CAYUAL010000046.1:0-6137 GCA_964442815.1 uncultured Alphaproteobacteria bacterium
GCGAGAATTTGTTGGCACAGCGTTACGAGGTTGTGGCAGGTTATCCGATGCCGCGTGCCACGGTATTTGGCGGAGTTGAATTTAACTTTTAAATAATATGAATATGCTAAAACATTATGTTCCTGAGGTAATAGAAGTGTGCTCCATTGAAGAGAGCTTAGGAGCTACTTCGTAGTGCATAGGGTAGACCAAAAAAAAATCTGGAAAGAGATCTTTCCCAATAATAAAAGTATAATTTCTTTAACGATAGTATTATTGATGAGGCGCCTATGTCTATGAAAACAGAACGCTTTTTTTATGGGTTTCTTGGTTTTAGTATTTTTCTCGTATACGCAGCTCCTTTTTTAGGATTACCTGCATCTGTATTATGGCACAAGATACTTCCCGTTGTTCAAAAAAGAGAAGTTACCCAGCCAATTTACGAAGAAAATACTGAAGCCAGTTTAACTTTTTCGAAAGAACTTCAGCCGAATTTGCATGTCTCTACAACTAATGAACTTGCTCATATATTTAATGCGCATGATTTTTCTGTTGAAGGAGCTCGAGTAGAAAAGAACATTGTTCCTAAATTATACCTTGCACGCCTTCCCCAGGATTTGAAGAGAATACCCTCTATCCAAACGCGTAAGGAAATTTTTCTAAAAACACTTCTTCCTATTATTATAGAAGTAAATCGAAATATTTTAGATTTGCGTCAGCAAGTTCTTTCTTTGCAAAATGAAATAAAGAATGGCCATGTGCTTACTATGGAAGAAAAAGCTTGGTTAGCTTTTTTATGCGAAGAGTATAAGGTAAAGAATTTAAATATAACGGCTTTGCTTGAGCGGGTTGATGTTATCCCTATTTCTTTAGCGCTTGCGCAAGGTAGTTTAGAAAGTGGATGGGGAACTTCTAAATTGGCACAGAAGTCTAATTCTCTTTTTGGGCATACGAGTAAAGTGCAAAAATATGCTAAGTTTGACAATCTTGTTCATACAGTGGAGGCGTACGTTAAAAATTTAAACACCCATCGTGCTTATGAGCCTTTTCGTAAAGAACGTGCTTTGTGTAGGTCAAACGAAAAACCCTTAGATGCTCATCGTTTAGCGGGGGGACTTAAGGCATATTCTGAGTTAGGCATGGCTTATGTTCAAAAGCTTCGAAAAATAATGAAAGCTTATTCTTTGTATGACTTTGATGCTCATCTAGAGGAAAAGCAAGAAGCTTAAAAAAGTATTTCTAAGTTATTTGGGCTTTGCAGAAGAATTTTGTGCTAAAAGAAGGTGCAGAGGTCCTGCTTTAGAAATTGTAAATGAGTCTTACTCTCATACAAGCTATTTATCTGTTAGCGTATCTAGAGAATATCAAGATATAGGCTTATATCATGTAGACAGTCTTTATTTTGCAAATGGGTCTTTACCTACTCAGAGGAGTCAAACCTCTGTGTCTATTTGCTTAGATCCTTTAGGTTTTACTCGTTTCCCTACACTTTTTTGCGAAATTTATGTGCGGGACAGGCAAACAAACAAAACTCTTTCACAGAAAGCTTTTGGGCAGAAATTATGTCGTCCAGGAACTTTTATCCTACTTCTTTAACCCATCATAGCTTTGGGGCTATCTTTGTCTGATAAGAGAGGATATTTGGTGGCGGCTTCTGGAAGTTGGTAATGCCACCATTCTTTATTATAGAAAGAATATCCTGCTTGTACCATGATACCTAGCAAAAGAAGCCTATTTTTTTGAACTTCTATAGAGAGAGAGGTTTCGCCGTGGGAGGAAAGAGGTGTAAGGGCGTCAAATCCAGTTCCCATATCAAGATCTTGACCTGTTTTGAGGTCATAAAGAGTAAGGTCTATGGCTACCCCCCGAGAATGTGCTGAACCTTTCCTGGGATCGGCGACATAAGGTGAGTCTGGGCATGCTTCCCATAGCTTCCATTGAGCTTCGCTAGGACGAAACCCATCAAAAATAGTAAAGCCAAAACCAATGGCCTTAGCATAGCTACAAGCACGTAAAAAAGCTTCATATGCATCCGTATGCAAGAAACAAAATGCATTTTTATAAATAATATCGTTTGTTAAATTATCTTTTGTCGCATACAAAAGATTTAAGCGTACACCCTCAAGAACGGAAGTAATTTCTTTAAGCATCTCTAGTCCTTATGATTCATCTTAGTTTTGATACCTCAACAGACGTATTATCCTTAGCTCTCTTTAAAGATGCAAGCATATTTATCGAATACCATGTATCTCATCCAAGACAGCATGCTTCGCTTCTTGTTCCTAAAATTTTAGAGCTTTTTGGACAGACTCCTTATACTTTAAAAGATGTTTTTTCTCTTAGTGTGGGAATAGGTCCTGGTTCTTTTACAGGGAGTCGTATAGCATGTAGTACAGCACAAGGTCTTTCTTTTGCAAGGGGCATTCCCCTTTGTGGGGTGTCTGTGTTTCAAGCTATGGGGGCTTATATCTTATCTCAAACTCCAATGCTAGATACTGCGAAGCTTTTTATTTTTTTTGAAGATTCTTCCCAAAAGGAAATATATGGCCAGGTATTATCTCAAAATTTACTTCCCTTAGAGGAAAAGCAAGGGGAGCCTTTTTATATGCGCCAACAAGAATTTTTAGAACGAAAAGCCAATTTTATAGAAGAGTCTTCTGTAGTTTGCGCCTCTAAAAGACTTTTGGAATTTTTAGAAATACCTGCTTCTTGTAATAAGGTAGTGTTAGATTCTTTTTGGGAAAAACCTGCTCATTGGATAGGAAAAGCCTTCTTTCTCTTAAAAGAACAGAAAAAATGTGCGGAAGCTGTTCCTCTCTATGTTCGACCTTCTTATGTAGATCCTTCTTTTAAAAAGCCTGCTTCTTAATGAGTATTTTTGATATACGTGTCTTATCTAGGGAAGACGCTTGTGCTGTTTCTATATTATGGAAGAGTCTTCTTATTCCTGTTTGGACCGAAAAAATGATAGAGGAAACTATCAATATCTCTAATACCTTGGCATACGGGGCTTTTCTAAGAGAGGCTCCTGTTTTAGTAGGATTTGTTATGGGTACCCGCATTTATGAAGAAGCAGAGATTTATGGGATTGCTGTCCAAGAATTATATCAAGGAAAGAAAATAGGGGCTACCTTATTAAATAAATTTGAGACCCGATGCTTCTCTCAAGAAGCTGCGGGTACTATTTTCTTGGAAGTTGCGCATTCTAATACAAAAGCACAAAGCTTTTATCTATCCCAGGGCTATAATCTTGTTACAAAACGAGCTGCATATTACCCTAATAAAGAAGAAGCGTGGGTTTTTTGCAAAAAGAAAGCTGGCTAAGTGAACAAAATATTATCAGGATGGATTGTTTTAGATAAGCCTTTGGGCATAAGTTCTGCTCAGGCTTTAAATAAAATTAAGTATTTTTTAAGAAAAGAAGGTATTTTAGGTAAAATAGGACATGCTGGTACTTTAGATCCTTTAGCAACGGGAGTTCTTCCCATTGCGTTAGGAGAAGCAACAAAGACCGTATCTTATATCCAAGATACAGAGAAGGAATATACTTTTACGATTACATGGGGAGAAGAAAGGAGTACGGATGATCTTGAAGGTAAAATTACTTCTTCTTCCTCATATCGTCCTACCAAGCAAGAGATTTTATCTGTTTTGTCCCTGTTTGTAGGTAGAATTCAACAGGAACCCCCTCGATTTTCTGCTCTTAAGATAGATGGAAAACGTTCTTATATGCGAGCGCGTAAAGAAGAAGAATTCAAGCCGGCTGCTCGGGAAGTTATTGTTTATGATCTTCAATTAACGCATGTAGAAGAAAACAAGGCTTCTTTTTGGGTACGATGTGGGAAGGGTACATATGTTCGGGCTCTTGCACGAGATATGGGGCGGACTTTAGGCTGTTTAGGGTATGTTTCTTCATTAAGGCGATTGCGAGTCGGAAATTTTACACTGTCCCAGTCGATTTTACTGGATAATCTTACCGACTTGGTGCATAAGAAAGAGGATTACTTGATTCCTTTGGATAAGGTGCTGGTCGACATCCCGGCTCTTATTCTTGATGAAAGAAGAGCAAAAGCACTTTCTTGTGGTCAAAAGATCTCTGTATCTTCTCTCGATCTCATAGAACAGGCTCTAATTATAAAGGAGGAAGTTTTTCTGATTAAGTCCTTAGATGGAATGTTAATCGGTATAGGGTGCTTAGATAAAGAAGGATCTTTTCTTATTCTAAAGCGTGGATTCAGAAACTAGATTTTAACTTAAGGAGTATGATGATGTCGTTAGAAAATAAAACAGATATCATTAGGAATTTTGCCTTAAAAGAAGGAGATACGGGCTCACCGGAAGTGCAAATTGCTTTGCTTACGGACCGTATTACTAATCTTTCTCGGCATTTGGAAACGCATAAAAAGGACGTTAGCTCTCGTCGCGGTCTTTTATTAATGGTAGGTCAACGTCGTCGGCTTTTGGATTATTTAAAAAAACACCATACAGAACGTTATGGTTCTATTATTCAGAAGCTTGGATTACGGCGATAAATGTGGGTCTATCAAGCTTGGATCAATAAAATGATATCAAATGGGAGGAAGATCTCTTTCTCCCATTTGGTATATTTAAGATAAGCTCGTTAGGACTTAGTAAAAAACTAAAATTAAGGAATTTATATGTTTACAGTACATCGTGAAGAACTTATGTGGGGTGGAAGACCTCTTGTTCTTGAAACAGGGAAAGTAGCACGTCAGGCAAGCGGAGCTGTTTTGGCATCATATGGAGAGACCACAGTTCTATGTACTGTCGTTGCAGATAAAAAAGCAAAACCAGATGTGGATTTCTTTCCATTGTCTGTCCATTATCAAGAGAAAGCTTTTGCAGCTGGACGTATCCCAGGAGGTTTTTTTAAACGTGAAGGAAAGCCCTCTGAAAAAGAAGTATTAGTCTCTCGTCTTGTAGATAGACCCATACGCCCTCTTTTCCCAAAAGAGTTTAAAAATGAGACGCAGGTTATTTGTACCGTCCTTAGTTATGATACTATCAATGAGGCAGATATTGTTGCCCTAGTGGGAGCATCTGCTGCTTTGACTTTATCTGGCATTCCTTTCTTAGGGCCTGTAGGGGCAGCTCGTGTAGGATATAAAGAAGGAAAATATATTTTAAATCCGAGTAGAGAAGAGATTGAATCCTCCGCTCTTGACCTTGTCGTTGCTGGAACAACGGAAGGGGTGCTGATGGTAGAATCTGAGGCACATGAGCTCTCAGAAGATGTTATGCTAGGGGCTGTTACTTTTGGACACGAAGCTTTTCAAGAGGTAATCCAAGCCATTATCCGTCTTGCAGAAAAAGCGGCAAAAGATCCTTGGGAATTGCCAGAAGCTTTTCCCCATTTTGACGAAATTAAGAAAAAAGTTCATGACATTGCTGAAGGGAACCTCCAAGCAGCCTTTAAAGAACCTGAAAAACAGAAACGTTATACCCTAATTCAGGATGCCTGGAATAAAGTAGAAGAAGCTTTCTCTTCGGAGGAAAATATCCCACTTCTTTTAGTAGATGATATCTTTAAGACCATAAAACAAGACATTGTTCGTAATGCAATTTTGGATACTGGTCATCGTATTGATGGAAGAGGAACAAAGGACATTCGTTCTATTGAATGTGTAGCTCCATTCCTTCCACGAGCCCATGGAAGCGCTCTTTTTACACGAGGTGAAACACAAGCTCTTGTTGTGGCAACTCTTGGAACAGGAGAAGACGAGCAACTCATTGATGCTTTAGAGGGAGAGTACAAGGAAAATTTCCTTCTGCATTATAACTTTCCTCCTTTCTCTGTGGGAGAAGTTGGGCGTTTTGGATCTCCAGGCCGTAGAGAAGTAGGGCATGGAAAGCTTGCTTGGCGTGCTATTCATCCTCTTCTTCCTTCAAAAGAGGCATTCCCTTATACGATTCGTGTTGTTTCTGAGATTACAGAATCTAACGGTTCTTCTTCTATGGCAACGGTTTGTGGTACTTCTCTTGCCATGATGGATGCGGGTGTTCCACTCCCTCGGCCTATAGCAGTTATTGCTATGGGGCTTATTAAGGAAGGCAATAGAGTTGCGATTCTTTCTGATATTCTCGGCGATGAGGATCATCTTGGGGTGGGCGACGAAGAAGTCGTAGAGGCTCTTGAA
>CAYUAL010000046.1:6147-11019 GCA_964442815.1 uncultured Alphaproteobacteria bacterium
ATCATCTTGGGGACATGGACTTTAAAGTAGCTGGAACAGAAAAAGGTATTACAGCTTTGCAGATGGATATTAAGATTACCAGCATTACAAAAGCCATCATGCAAGATGCGTTAACACAAGCCTTAGAAGGGCGTAAGCATATTCTTGGGGAAATGAAAAAAGCGATTGATACACCTCGAGAAGCTTTAAGTGCTTATGCGCCTCGTATTCATACTATCCAAGTGCCAAAGGATAAAATCCGAGAAGTTATTGGCACAGGTGGTAAAGTCATTCGTGAAATTTGCGAAACCACCGGTGTAAAGATGGAAATTGATGATGACGGCACTACTCGTGTAGCTGGAACAGATCTAAAATCTATTGAAGCTGCTCTAAAGAGAATACAAGACATTATCGCTGAACCAGAGATTGATAAAATCTATACTGGAAAAGTTGTAAAAGTTGCTGAGTTTGGTGCTTTCGTGGCCTTCTTGGGTAATTATCAAGGACTGGTTCATATTAGTGAGCTTGCACCGACGCGTGTTGCAAAGGTTACCGATGTTGTAAATGTAGGGGATGAGGTTCGGGTTAAAGTCCTCGCCATTGATGATCAAGGAAAAGTGCGTTTAAGCGTTAAAGCTGTTAATGCACCAGTTCAATCTTCTGCAGAAGGCGCATAAAAATAAGGAGTATTCGTGGGAAAAAGTATTGTAAGTCCTCTTTTCTTATCAGGTGCAGAGCTCTTTCCTTTAATTGAAGGAGGAAAGGGAGTTGGTGTTTCCAATGGCGTAAGTTCTGGCTCTTGGGCAAGAGCAGGTGGGGTTGGTACTTTTTCAGGCGTTAATGCGGACTGGTTGGATGATAATGGGAATTATATTCCTCTTGTCTATAAAGGGAAAACAAGACGCGAACGCCATGATGAGCTGATTGCTTACTCCATTGAGGGAGGTATTTCCCAGGCAAAAAGAGCGTTTGATATAGCCCAAGGAATGGGTCGTATCCACATGAACGTTTTATGGGAAATGGCTGCTGTTGAAAAAGTCCTTCATGGTATTCTTTCTCGCACAAAAGGGCTTATTCATGGGCTTACTTGTGGAGCTGGCATGCCGTATCGTTTAGGAGAAATAGCAGCGCAATATAAAGTCTATTTTTATCCTATAGTATCTTCAGGGCGTGCTTTTAGAGCTTTATGGAAACGTGCTTACCATAAAACTGCTGAATGGTTAGGTGGCGTTGTTTATGAGGATCCATGGCGTGCCGGCGGCCATAATGGCTTAAGCAATAGCGAAGATCCTACGCAGCCTGAGAACCCCTATCCTCGTGTCAAAGCTCTACGAGAAGTTATGAATGAATCCGGTTTGCAAAATGTTCCTATTGTTATGGCTGGTGGGGTTTGGCATTTAAATGACTGGAAAGATTGGATTGATAATCCCGAATTAGGACCTATAGCTTTTCAATTTGGAACGCGCCCGTTGTTAACTCAAGAAAGCCCTATTTCTAAAGAATGGAAAGAAACGCTCCTTACCTTAAAAGAAGGAGATATTTACTTAAATCAATTTAGTCCTACAGGATTTTATTCTTCTGCTGTAAGAAATCCTTTCCTGCAGGAACTCCAAGAGCGGGCTGACCGTCAGGTTGCTTACGCTGTAGAACCCATAGGGGAGCATACGGAGCCTTTTCCAATTGGGCCAAGAAAACGACTTGTCTACTTAACACAGGGAGATAGAGAGCATGCTTTGGCGTGGGTTAATCAAGGTTTTACGGAGGCTATGAAAACTCCTGATTCAACCCTTATTTTTGTAACGCCTGAAAAAGGGGAAGAAATCCATAAAGATCAAATAGATTGTATGGGATGCTTAAGTGCTTGTCGTTTTAGCAATTGGTCTCAGGGAGAAGAAGGGACTACGGGCAAGAAAGCAGATCCGCGTTCTTTTTGTATTCAAAAAAGCCTTCAAACCATTATTCATTCTTCCGAAGTAGATACACAATTGATGTTTGCTGGTCACGGGGCTTATCGTTTTGCGAAAGATCCTTTTTATACAGGCGGATTTATTCCTACTGTACAACAACTTGTTGACCGCATTCTGACTGGGGAATAGTTGCTTGTCATTCTCGTGCTTGACGCGAGAATTGCTTAATTTTTTAAGATCCTCGGGTCAAGCACGAGGATGACTTTTTTGGATCCTGTAGGATGACTTTTGAAAAGATTCTATCATGATAGCTCTTTTTATCTTATATGCTCTATGTGTTGTTCTAGCTTGGAAATCCTATTATCGATTTGCCATAGGCTTCTTTATTTTATTCTTAGTAATGTCTCTTTTTATTTTTATACACCATCTTAGCAATCCTCTTCTCGCGCAATTTTGAAGGAAATAGATTTTATGCATGGGGCTAAGATAAATAAGGTAATTAAAATTCTGAGTGCGTTAGATGTCATTGGGATAAGCTTTGTCCTTATTATAGCTTTTATCTTACAGTTTTATCTACACGAGCCACCGTGTCCTTTGTGTATTTTGCAACGCATTGGGTTACTTGGAATTGCCTTTGGTTTTTTATTGAATGTGCATTTTAAAATTCATCCTGGGCATTATGCTCTTTCTCTTCTTTCAGCTATCTTGACGGCATGTTTTGCGTTACGGCAAGTTTTATTGCATATCATTCCTGGCACAGGGGCTTATGGGGCTCCTTTCCTTGGGCTTCATTTATATACTTGGACATTTATTCTTTGTGTTGTGGTAATTATTTATATCAGCTTAGTTTTAGGGATTTCCTCGCAATATGGGATATCTCATAGCGAAAAACCTTATAAACACATGAAGATGTTGAGTCATAGTGCATTTGCTTTGTTACTAGGGCTTGCCATTGCTAATGCTATTTCTACTTATTGTGAATGCGGTTTATCTGAATGCCCAGATGACCCAACAGGTTATAGGATAAGCTTTAAAAAATAAAAAGTTAGGTTAGAAAGAGGCTGCGTTTAATTTTTCTAGAATGCTAATGAGTTCTATAATGCTTTCGGCATTTTGAGGTGGAGTTTTTGTCTGGATAGCTTGAAAAAAAGCCAGACATTCCTGCTTTAAAGGTTCATCTTGGGAAACTTCAAGATACGTGGGTTCTAGTTTAACGGGAGGCCAGGTAGAGTCTTCTTTAAATGGAACGAGTTGGAGTTTTTTCTCCCAAGGAAGGGTGTCTTCAAATACAAGAATTCCTTTAGATCCAAGAACGGTCAAATTTTGTTCTTTTACAGGGCTTACCCGTGACAAGAACAAAGAAACTTTGGGGCCAGCTTCAAAAGCAATTAATCCTGAGAAAATATCTCCTTTTTCTAAAAACTGGCCATGAAGGGAAGAAATCTTTTTAGGGGCTTGAGGAGGGAGTATTCCTAAGATAATAGACAAATCATGAGGCCCTAAATCCCAGAGAATATCATCATTCTCGAAAAATTTCCCAAAGTTTTGCCGGCGCGTTGTAATACACTGAATTTCTCCAATGCGTCCTTGCCGAATTTCTTTCTGAAGATGCTGATAGCAAGGATGATAAAGCAACAGATGCCCTGTCATAAGAATTTTTTGCTGCTGAGTAGAGAGCTTAAAAAGTTCTTTCGTCTCTTGAGCAGACGTAGTTATAGGCTTTTCTATAAAGACATTTTTCTTATGTAGTAAAGCTTGTTGTCCCAAATTAAAATGGGAATCTGGCCGTGTAGCAATAAAGATAGCTTCTACAGCAGGGTCTTGGAGGGCATCAGAAAAAGAAAGAGTAGGCACCTCATATTTTTGGCTCATTAAAGAGGTATGCTCTTCATTATGATCTACGATCCCTTTGAGGGCATTTAGGTTTTTAAGGGTACGCACAAGATTTTCTCCCCATGCGCCGCACCCAACAACAACAGAAGGAACAATAGGGTGGAGAGAAGAAGATGCAATCATCATTATCTTAAAAATCTGGCCAACAAGAAGAAAGAATGCTCCCTACTCTAAGAGGAGATATCTGTTTACATAAGCCTGTTTTATCATCCGTTTCCAAGAAAATAGCACAAGCTGTTCCAATACCTTCAGTAGGTACTAATCTTTCAGTCGGGACGTGTCTTAGAAAGCGAGAAATAGAAATGTCTTTTGTCATTCCTATGATAGAGTCATAATTTCCGCACATACCTATATCTGACTGAAAGCCTGTTCCTTTAGGAAGAATACGGTGATCTGCTGTAGGGACATGTGTATGTGTGCCAAATACACCAGATACACGGCCATCAAAGTAATAGGCAAAAGCCTCCTTTTCAGCTGTCGTTTCTGCATGCATATCGAGCAAGATAGCATTAACGCTCGATCCCAAAGGATACATTTTTAAAACGTCTTCTGTATGGCGGAAAGGATCTTCCAGAGGAACTGGTTCCATAAATAGACGCCCCATGGCCTGAAGAACAAGAATCGTGCGTCCATCTACTAGTTTATAAAGCCCATATCCTTTTCCTGGAGTGCCTGCAGGATAATTTAAGGGGCGTAGAAGACGGGGTTCTTTTTCAATATAAGGAATAATTTCTTTTTGGTCCCAAGCATGGTTACCAAGGACTATACAGTCGATTCCGTGGGCATAGAATTCTTCGCATATTTTAGGCGTTATGCCGAAACCAGCTGCAGCATTTTCTCCATTTATAACAAAAAAATCAGGTCTTAGACGTTGTTTGATTTCAGGAAGATGCGTTAACACAGCTTCTCTTCCACTTCGCCCAACAATGTCTCCAAAATAGATAATACGCATACTTTTGCTATAGCCCTTTTTATTTATATATACTTCTTAAATGGGGAAGATTCTATAAAAAAAGCCAGAGGGGAGGACTCTGGCTTTTCTAAATTGGCTCCCCGGGACGGACTCGAACCGCCGACCCAGTGGTTAACAGCC
>CAYUAL010000047.1:0-8577 GCA_964442815.1 uncultured Alphaproteobacteria bacterium
AACGCTTATTGCGGCGCGCTGCAAGGAGGGCAGCTTAATTCACAAGATTTTTTAGATCGGATCCAGAAAAGCCAGGAGTACCTCGCGCAAGAATTTTAGCATCTACATCCCCGGCCACAGGAACTTTTCGCATATGAACAAGGAGAATCTTCTCTCTGCCTCCTACGTCCGGGACAGGAACTACTACTTGACGATCGAAACGCCCAGGACGCAAAAGAGCTGGGTCCAAAACATCTGGACGGTTTGTTGCAGCAATAAGAATAACACCTTCATTACTTTCAAACCCATCCATCTCTACGAGTAGTTGGTTTAGTGTCTGTTCACGCTCATCGTTTCCTCCACCAAGACCCGCGCCACGATGACGTCCCACCGCATCAATTTCATCTACGAAGACAATGCAAGGAGCATTTTTCTTTGCTTGTTCAAACATATCACGTACACGACTTGCGCCAACACCCACAAACATTTCCACGAAATCAGAACCAGAAATAGTAAAAAATGGGACGTTAGCTTCCCCCGCAATAGCCCGAGCTAACAACGTTTTACCAGTACCCGGAGGCCCTACAAGCAAAACACCTTTAGGTATTTCCCCTCCCAATCTTTGAAATTTTTTAGGATCTTTTAAGAACTCAACAACTTCTTCCAGTTCTGACTTAGCTTCATCAATACCTGCTACATCTTCAAAAGTAATACGGCCTTGCTTTTCTGTAAGCATTTTTGCGCGAGAGCGCCCAAATCCCATTATTTTTCCTCCACCAGATTGCATTTGGCGCAAAGCAAAAAGCCATACTCCTATTAAGAGCAACATGGGGAACCAAGAAAGTAATAACTGCAAGAAAGAAAATTCTTCTTGGGGGGCTGCTGATATTCTAACACCCTTATCTGTTAATTTACGCACTAATTCAGGATCTTGAGGAGCATACGTAGAAAAAGATTGCCCAGAAGTTAGTTTTCCTGTGATTGTATTCCCTTTAATTAATACCTCATTAACACTTCCTGCATCCACATCTTTCAAGAAATCAGAAAAAGCTAAAGATTGAAACCCTTCCTGCATCCCTCCTTGAAATAGGTTATAGATAGCTACAACCAATAAACCAATGATAATCCATAATGCTAAATTACGATTAAAATTATTCACGTTCTCTTTGTCTCCTTTTAAGTAATCGTGACTATAGCATTTTTTATAGGAAAATTTCTAGAAATTCCTGTATGAAAATAAGGATTCTTTATCTTTTTTTATCGAGAGGCCACTCATGCATACTACTTC
Organism: uncultured Alphaproteobacteria bacterium; assembly: GCA_964442815.1. GTDB lineage: Bacteria > Pseudomonadota > Alphaproteobacteria > 16-39-46 > 16-39-46 > CAYUAL01. The sequence goes on from CAYUAL010000047.1 coordinate 1,268, forward strand.
CATACGTGTATACCTAGAAGATACAGATGCAGGAGGCATCGTTTATCATGCTAATTATATTCGTTTTGCTGAAAGAGCACGAACAGAACTTGTACGTTCTTTAGGCTTTTCTCAACATACTTTAATGACTAATCCAAATGAAAATGACGCTATTCTATTTGCTGTTGTTTCTTTAGATATTCAATTCAAGAAAACAGCCCTTTTAGATGATCTTCTTCAGATAAGAACATACGTAAAAAATATCACAAAAACAAAAATTTATTTAGAACAACTCTTTTGGAAAGAAAATTTAAAGATTGCCCAATTGAATTGTGTGATTGCATGCGTTAAAAAAACGGGAAAGCCTGTTGGTATTCCTCTTTCTATTAAAGAAAGGTTCCAAAAAATGATTTTAGAAAATTCTTCTGTACTTCAGGCATAAAAATTGTAAAAGTTTGTACCATAAACAATAAAGGGGTTTTTTATGTTCTTCTTGAGTACGCCTATCTCTCCTCTCCCTCCTTCTAATACTTCTTTTGCACCCACAACTGCAGCATCTTCTGGCCAAGTACCTGCTGCCATTCAGCCCATAACAGAGGCCTCTTTACCAGGTTCAGATACTATATCTTCTGTAGCCTTACAAGGAACACAGTCCATAGCTGATTTTTCTTTGTGGGGTCTTATTAGCCATGCTGACTTTGCTGTAAAGATTGTCATGCTTATTTTAGTAGCGGCTTCTTTTTGGTCTTGGGCTATTATTTTCTCTAAATATCTACGGTTAAAATATCTATCGAAGCAAGCTGACCACTTTGAAGAAACATTTTGGTCAGGAGGATCTTTAGATGATTTGTATGATCGTGTTGGTAATAAACCGGCAAGTCCCTTTGAAAGCGTCTTTTCTGCCGCTATGAGGGAATGGCGCAGAACTCTTTCCCGTAGCTCCACCCGAACAAGTGAACTAAAAGCAAATCTCCAAGAACGTCTTGAAAGAATCATGACCGTAACAGTCGGACGAGAAATGGAAGATCTAGAACGTCGAATGGGCTTCCTGGCATCCGTTGGTTCTACCTCTCCTTTTATAGGTCTTTTTGGAACAGTATGGGGTATTATGGTTAGCTTTCAAGCAATTGCGGCTACCAACAATACAAACCTGGCTGTTGTTGCCCCTGGAATTGCTGAAGCTCTATTTACTACTGCCCTTGGCCTTGTGGCTGCCATACCTGCCGTTATTGCTTATAATAAGCTTTCCACCGATATTAATCGGTATGGCAATCGTCTGGAGTCTTTCTCTCAAGAATTTGGAGCCATTATTTCTCGTCAACTAGAGGAGAATGCTTAAGTGGGTGTATCCTTTTCTTCTTCTTCAAAGAAATCTTATTCTTCAAGGAAATCCTTCTCCGTTATGCATGATATTAACGTAACACCTTTCGTAGATGTTATGTTAGTGCTTCTTGTTATTTTTATGGTTACCGCCCCTCTTTTAACAGTTGGCGTTCCTGTAGATCTTCCTAAGACGCAAGCTACTCCTCTAACTGAGCCAGTAGAGCCTCTTACCATTAGCATTAAAGCAGATGGTTCTATTTTTATTCAAGAAACAGAAACCTCTCTGGAATTATTGGTTGACCGCTTAAGCGCCGTAACTCACAATAATCCAGAGGCTCGCATTTATGTTCGAGGAGACCAAAAATTAGCATATGGCCTTATTATGGAAGTTATGGGAAGTATCGGTGCTGCAGGCTATACAAAAATTGCTCTTTTGGCAGAACCTCCTCAAAAAGCTTCTCCTCCTAAGAAAAACACACCTCCAGTTACTTCCAAAAAAGGATAGATTATGGGTCTTGGAGTCCTTCTATCTGCTCTTTTACATTTATGTGTGCTTGTCCTTTTGATTTTTGGGGCACCCAATTGGCGTAAAACTTTACCTGAGCCACCAAAGCCTATTCCTATTGATATTATTAATATTTCTGAGTTAAGCGTTGCCCCTACCCCTAAAAAGACAAAAGAACTCACAAAAGTTGCGCAGAAAAAAGCATCAGAGCCTGAGCCAACCCCTAAAACTGAACCTATTAAGAAAGAACAACCAACCCCTGAACCCAAAAAAGAAGAACCAAGACCTGAACCCATAGAACCTATTAAAGAAGAGCCGAAAGTGGAAAAAACTCCTGATAAGGAAGCTATTCCTTTACCTGAAAAGAAGCCTACACCTCCTAAAAAATAAAAAAAACAACCTGAAACAAAACCTAAACTACCCCCTCAAACACATAAAAAAGAGGTAAAAAAAGAAAAAGCAAATAAAGAAGAAAACACGAAAGAAGCTCCAAAAGAAAAAAAGGAAAAACCGGATGATTTTGATAATGTCTTAAAAGCCGTAGAGGATTTAGATGCAATCGAAGAACGCCAACCAAAGACAGGGGAAATAGCAGAAAAAGTACAAGCAAACGAAGCTACAATCCTAGGAGATAATCTCTCTATCAGTGAACTAGATGCTCTAAAAAGACAACTTTCTCAATGTTGGTCTCCTCCTTCGGGTATGGAAAATGCAGAAACTATGATCGTCGATTTACATGTTTCTCTGAATCCAGATGGATCCGTAGTAGAAGTTAAAATACTGGATATGTCTCGTTATAATTCAGACCCTCAATTTAAACCCGCTGCAGATGCTGCTCGACGCGCCGTTTTAAATCCTAATTGTAATCCTTTAAAAATTCCTCCAGATAAATATCCACAACTTAAAAGTTTTGTATTAAAATTCGATCCAAGAGAAATGTTTTAGAAAGGCTCTCCAATGAAAAAAATTACTTATTTAGTACTGTGCATTTTTGGTGCTTTTTTTAGCTCTGAGCCAAAAGCTTCTGCTGAATTAGTTGTAGAAATTACACAAGGAAATATAGAACCTCTCCCGATTGCGATTCCTTCTGGCGTAGGACAAGACCCTCAAAGCAATAAAATAGGGCAAGAAATAGCAGATATCATTACAAATGACTTAAAATCTACAGGTCTTTTTGAACCTTTGCCTCCTGCTAGCTTTATTGAAAATGTTGCTACTATGGGCCCCAAACCTCGTTTCCCAGATTGGAGACTTATCAAAGCGCAAGCCCTTGTTACAAATAAAGTTTCTCAAGAAGGTAATAAACTAAGGTTAGAAATGCGCCTATGGGATGTCTTAGCTGAAAAACAAATAGAAGGATTAGCTCTAACGGGTAATGTTGCAGATGTACGACGACTTGCCCACAAAGCAGCTAATGCTATTTACAAACGCCTAACAGGGGATAATGGATATTTTGATACACAAATTGTTTATGTGGCAGAAAGTGCTCCCAATACAAAAAAGAACGTGCACCGTTTAGCCATCATGGATCAAGATGGAGCAAACCATAAATTTTTAACGGATGGAAGCTCTCTTGTTTTAACTCCTCGATTCTCTCCTAAACATCCTGAAATAGTATATATGGCTTACACCCATAAGGGAAAAAATAATATCTTTAAAGAAGGCCATGTACATCATAAGAACCTAGTTACAGGCCAAACAAAAACTATAGGCAAAACAAAAGAGATGACCTATGCACCTCGTTTTTCACCCGATGGAACTAAAATTATTTTTAGCCAGACACAAGGCGGATATTCTTCCATTTATACTCAAGATTTAAGGACTGGTGCTCTTTCCCGACTTACCAATTCTCCCAGTATTGATACATCCCCTTGCTATTCTTCCGATGGGACAAAAATTGTGTTTAACTCTGATCGTGGCGGAAAGCGTCAATTGTACGTTATGAACTCCGACGGAAGTAACCCCCAAAGAATTAGCTCCGGTAATGATATTTATGCAACACCCATATGGTCTCCTCGGGGAGATCTTATAGCTTTCACCAAAATTGCCAAAGGCCGCTTCTATATTGGAGTTATGCGCCCTGACGGAACTGGAGAAAGACTTATAACAGAGGGATTTGTATTGGACGGTGCTGCTTGGTGTCCTAATGGGAGAAACCTTCTATATACCCGCCAAACACCTGGAGATAAGACAAGTAAAAGCTCAACTTCGAAAATATACCTCATTGATATTACAGGTAGAAACAACACTCCCTTACCTACTCCACAAAATGCATCGCAAGGTGCATGGTCCCCTCTTGATTATCGTTAAGAGAAAGATTATTGATCAGAACATGAAGTCACCTTATACTTGAAAAGACATACAAAATGTTTGTTCTAAAATCAGAAAACAGGTGACTGTAAGTTTTATTATTAACGAAGTTAGTTAACTGTTTAATGAATTGTATTAGTAGTGAAAGTATGAAAAAGGGGGAAATAAAAATGCGTATTAGAGATTTGGCTCTTGTGTCGGCTCTTGCTTTATTAGCAGTCGCTTGCGAGACAACACCTTCCGCAACGGATGATAGTGCTATGCGTGCAGCTGGTCAAGGCCTTGATGCACAAGGGTATCCTTTAGGTAGCCAGGAAGATCTAGCTGTAACAGCTGGTGATCGCGTTTTCTACTGTTTTAATTGTTACAACCTAACAGCAGAAGCTCTTGGTACTATCGATAAACAAGCTCAATGGCTCAATACATATCCTAACACAACTATTACCATCTCTGGTCATTGTGACGAGCGTGGTACTGTAGATTATAACATTGGTCTTGGTATGCGCCGCGCAACAGCTCACAAGAACGCTCTTGTAGAACGTGGTATAGCTGCAGATCGTGTTGCAACCATTAGCTACGGTAAAGAATATCCTCTTGTTGAGGGACATACAGAAGAAGTCTACGCTCAAAACCGCGTTAGCCTTGTTACTCTTAACTAGTAGGTAATCTCCTAATAAAAAAACCCAGGCATTTTTTATGTGCCTGGGTTTTTTATTTTCTGAAGAATAAGAAAGGCACATTCTCTCCCTGCTTGATGCGCTTTGCGCTCAAATTGTGTCATCGGCCAAGCAGGCGGTCTAGTTTTAAAATCTTGAAAATGAGGAAGGGTATCCTTTTGTGATATCTTCAGATCTGAATCTTTCCTAATTAACGCTTCTACCTCATCAAAATACTCTGACCAATCACTCGAAAAGATGAATCGTCCGCCCTCTTTAAGGCACCTCTTTATCTCTTGGAGTGTTTCTCTTTGAAAAAAACGTCTTCTATGGTGTCTTTTTTTAGGCCAAGGGTCAGGAAATAATAGGAACAAAGCATCTATACTTTCATCTGGAAGTGCTTTTAAAAGGCTTTGCCCGTCTTTAGTAAATAGCTTAATAGAAGAAAAAGGAATTTCATTTTCTTGAAATTTTTTTAGAAAATTAGCAATTCCTCCCAAAAAAGGCTCACACCCTAAAAACACTGCCTCAGGATGCATTTTCATTTGAGCTATAAGATGATCCCCTGAACCATACCCAATCTCTACAAAAAGCGGTTTTTTAGAATCAACTAAAGTAGCTAGAAAAGCTTCTTCAAGGGGCAATTTTAATTCTAACTTAGGAAGAAGAGAAATTAGAAGATCCGCTTTCGATTTACGAATACGTCCTTTTTTTCTTCCATAAAGAGGAGTGTTATTACTCTTTTCCATAGCATTTTCCTTACTTCTTAAAAAGAAACTTCTCTAGTCCTCCTAATAAGAAGCATAAAATAAAGAAAAATAAAAACGCTACCTTATTTCCATATTGCCCGTATAAGGACACAGTTTCTAACGACCTAGGAAGGTAAGAATCTATTATACCTTCCTCATCTAACGGTAAAGAAGTAATCACACGACCAAGAGGATCAATCACAGCAGAAATGCCTGTATTAGCCACGCGAACAATTGGTAATCCTTCTTCTACAGCACGCACACGTGCCATCTCAAAATGCTGATAAGGCCCAGTACTTTGCCCAAACCATGCATCGTTGGTCACTACCAAAAGCCATTGTGGTCTATTCGAAGGGTCTATCATATCTTTAGGAAAAGCACTTTCATAACAAATCATAGGACTAAAGGAAGGATATTCTGACAAAGTCATGGTTTTAGGACCAACACCTTTAGAAAAATCAAGATTCCCATAAGTTATTTTCTTAAGCCCCAAAGCCCCTAAAAAAGCCCTGAAAGGAATATATTCTCCAAAAGCAACTAAATGGGATTTGTCATAGGAATCTTCTATATTTCCCTTTGCATTGACTACAAATAAACTGTTCCATACCTCTAAAATAGGCTGTCTATTACAAGGAATAAAAGGATTAGGACACGTACGACGCGCTCCTCCTGTAATAAGATATGAAGAAGAATCTAACATACGAGATAAAACAGCTCTTTTTTGTGGTTCTTCCTCTAAATAGAAAGGCACTGCGGATTCAGGCCATATAATAAAAGAAAAAGAAGATGCTAAAGAAGAAGGCACAGAAGAAAGACTTATAAACTTTTCAAAAATATATTCCCGAAAAGCACTATCCCATTTAAGTTTTTGAGGAATGTTAGGCTGAACAAGTCGCATTGCAACAGTCTTATCCAAGGAGATAGGATGTTCTTTTAATCTAAAATGCCCCCAAGCTCCTATTAAAATTAAAAAAATTATAAAAATCGTAGATATTTTTTTATAGATAGCTCCCTGACACCAAAGATAAATCAATGTTCCTGAAAAAAGGGTTATTATCGTCAAACCAAAAATCCCTACGAAACTCACAAATTGTAGAAAACTCATATTAGAGCTAAAAATGTATCCGTGTAAATTCCAGGGAAATTGGGGAAAATAATAAGTTTGAACATATTCTATGATAAGAGTAAGTCCAACCAGTATGCTTACCTTAATAAGAGGAGGCTTCTTAACTCTCCAAAAAAAATAAAATGTTCCCATAAAAAGGATACTTAAAATTATAGGAATCCCAAAGAGAGAAAAAGGAAGAACCCACCAAAACCGTGTCCAATCAACGCTTAATGAAACAGAAACCCACCAGACTCCTCCTAAAAAAAATCCTACATAATAGAGAAAACTTCCCCATAAAACCTTCTTAGAGGAGGTCATCCTCTCAAGAATCAATAGGACAGAAGAAAGGAAAAAAGGAAATGTCCACCACAAAACAGAGGGAGCAAAAGTTATATTTGTTCCAAGACCTAATAGAAATAAAAAAACTAAAGAATATCTTTCTTGAAACACTTTACTTAAAAAAAAGGTTTTTAGAGGAAAAAGCATTCTTTTCTAAATTTAAGAAACCTTTTTAATCCCAGAGTCAGAAGAAATAGGATGAAAGTCCTTAAGAATCCTAATCCTCAATCGCTTTAATCGGCGTGGATCAGCCTCCATTACTTCAAATTCTACACCATTCGAAGTTGTTACTAATTCTCCCCTAGTAGGAACATGCCCTAAAAGAGCTATAACGTATCCCC
>CAYUAL010000047.1:8587-10995 GCA_964442815.1 uncultured Alphaproteobacteria bacterium
CCCCTATAGTATCTACATCTTCTTCTTTGTCAGAAAGAGGTAATGTTATGTGCGTTTCTTTTGTAAAATCTTCTAATGACAAACGCGCATCCGCTAGAAAAATATTATCTGCAAAAGAAAGGATCTTAGGTTCTTTTTGGCTCTCATGCTCATCTTGAATATCCCCTACAATTTGCTCAATCACATTTTCAATAGTAATAAGGCTGTCCACTCCTCCATATTCATCTACTACAAGAGCTAAATGGATACGGGATGCTTGCATTTCAAGAAGCAAATCCTTCAGTGGAACAGAAGGAGATATAAACAGAACCTTACGAACCACCTTCTGCAAAGAAAATTCTTCCGGGTTTAAAGCATATTTAAGAACGTCTTTAATATGCACCATCCCTAAAATATGATCTAAGTTTTCCTCATATACGGGAAGCCTGGAAAACGTACTAGAACTAAAAATATTTACTAATTCTCGAAATTCCATGGTACTTGGAACAGCAGTAATATCCGTTCGTGGAATGCCGATATCTTCAGCCCTTAGCACCTTAAAATGCAAGGTACGCTTCATAAATGCATCTTCAGATTCACTGACTTCAGAAGCAGTAAACTCTTTTTCTTCTTTGGGAGACGAAGATATGCCAACAAGCTGACAAAAATAATTGTAAACACTATAAAACCAAGAACGCTCAGCCGGTTCCAGGGGTACCTTAGAAGAATTCATTATATATCCTAAATAAAGCAACTTTATTGTTTAGTTTTATCATTCTTTAAGATTCTCGGAAAGGCTTTCTTTATTTGAAGACAGACTTTATTTATAAATAAGGATCGGGAATATGAAACAAAGAAAGTACTTCTTTTTCTAGTTGCTCCATTTCTTCAGCGTCCGCATCTGTATCATGCGTATATCCTAAAAGATGCAAACATCCATGGCTTAGTAGATGAAGTAAATGCCAAAGAAGGGGCCTATTCTGTAAAATAGCTTCTGCACTGCAAGTCTCATAAGAAAGGGCTATATCCCCCAAACAAAGAGGACCTTGTGGAAAAAGAATAATATGCTCCTTAATTTTCTCTTCTAAAGAGGAAACAACATGAGCGATACCTGGGAAAGAAATAATGTTTGTTGGTTTATCTTTCTTACGCCAATTAGCATTGAGCACTTGAATTTCTTTATCATGAGTTAAAAGAAGACTAACTTCTAGACCAAACCCTTTTATAGGTTCATATAGACCTTCAAGTTTTTTCTCTTTAAATACTCTATCAACGCTGTAAGCTATAACTGCTTCAAAAAAAGGTATATATGTTTCTACATCTGGCCATGATGCACCTTCTTCTGAAATACATAAAGATATCTTATGAGAAAGAGGAGCTGGAAGAACTATTTGAAGAGGAAGCGTCATAAGCATTAACTATTTTTGTTACGAGAGAATGACGGACTACGTCAGAGGAAGTAAAAGAAGTTATATCAATTCCCTTTATATTCTTTAAAAGCTGCACCGCTTCTTTAAGCCCAGAAAGAGTACCCTTAGGAAGGTCTACTTGCGTAAGGTCCCCTGTAATAACCATTCTAGAATTTTCCCCAAGACGTGTCAAAAACATTCGCATTTGCATACTTGTAGTATTTTGAGCCTCATCCAAAATAATAAAAGCATTAGAAAGAGTACGACCTCGCATAAAAGCTAAAGGCGCAACTTCTATTTCTCCCAAGCTAATACGTTTTAAAATTTGATCAGAAGGCATCATATCTCTCAACGCATCATAAAGCGGCTGCAAATACGGATCTATTTTCTCTTTGATATCTCCAGGCAAAAAACCAAGTCTTTCTCCCGCTTCAACAGCAGGCCGCGAGAGGATTAGTCGTTCTACTTTTCCTTCCAATAGTAAAGAAACACCACAAGCGACAGCTAGATAAGTTTTTCCGGTACCTGCTGGCCCTACCCCAAATACCAGATCATTTTTCTCAATGCATTTAATGTAGTGTGCTTGCTTAGGTGTGCGAGGGTGAATGGCTTTTTTTCGTGTAGGAATGATTAAAGTAGATTTAAGAACATCCTCCTTTTCCTCATCTGGAAGCAAAGTGGTATCTTTCAAGAAACGCACCGTAGCATCCACTTCAGAAAGTCCCACGTCAAAACCTTGCGTAACCTTATGATATAAAGCTTGAATAACAGCATATGCAGCTTCAACAGCTTTTTCTTCTCCAACAATTGTTACGACATTTCCTCTTGTGCCTATTTCTACATCTAGCAGCGTTTCAATTCGGGTAATATGGTGGTTTTTATCCCCAAATAAAGCAGCTAAAAAACGATTATCTTCAAGCTCTAAATGTATGATGGTCGGTTGGATCTTCTTAGATGGCATAAAAAATCCTCCGGTTAAGCAACTAAAACACCTTCTAAGCTGTTCGTATGTATATTTTT
>CAYUAL010000048.1:0-10987 GCA_964442815.1 uncultured Alphaproteobacteria bacterium
GCTTTCTGCTTTGGCAATGACATGTCGAATAGAAGACAGAATCTCAGCCATGGTGGGGTTTTGTTCCTGTTCTGGAGTGCTCATAGGATTCTCCTCTTAATCCTTAGTATATTCTGTTTAGTTATAAATCTATATGGTGCTAAAGCAAAGGATTTTCTTTTCTAAGAAGTATTTTTTAGGTATGACTATGATAGTTGTATAAAAAAATTTCGAATAGGCTTTGGAGCTTAAAATGGCACTTACTATAAAAGCTCTTTCTCTTGATATGGCTAAAAAAATAGCTGATGCAGCAGAAGCAGCGGCGCAAGAGAGGGATTTGAAAATTGTTATAGCAGTTATGGATTCCCATGGTAATTTAAAATATTATCGGCGAATGGACGGAAATAATTTCGTTAGTGTACGGATGGCGCAGTTAAAAGCTCTAACTTCTGCAAGTATTCCCATCTCTACAAAGGCCTTGGGAGAGCGTAATCAATCTCTTCCTAATGGTCCTTATTTGAGTGTGCCAGGGATCGTTCTTTTGGAAGGGGGACTGCCTATCATCACAAGAGATGGGCAACATATCGGATCTGTGGGTATTAGTGGAGCTAATCCAGAGTTAGATGGTATATGCGCCCAAGCTGGATTAGATGCTATAGAACAAGATTTATAAAGTAACACTGGTTAAATAATTGATGCGCTATTCTCAAGATTTACTTGATCGTATTCGTGAAAGACTTGCTCTTTCGGATATTATTGGGCAAAGCGTGTCTTTAAAGCAAAAAGGTGCCTATCACCTAGGACTATGTCCTTTTCATACAGAAAAGACACCTTCTTTTACTGTTACAAATGCTAAGGGAATTTATTATTGTTTTGGGTGTGGTGCTACAGGATCAGTCTATGATTTTTTAATGAAACAAAGAGGTCTTACTTTTCCAGATGCTGTCAAAGTTGCAGCAGAAAAGGCAGGTATTACCCTTCCTAAAGAGGAATTTTCACCAGAACAAGAAAAGCAGGAAAAGGAGCGGCTTGTTCTTTTTGAGGTTTTGCAGGCTGCCCACAGTTTTTATAAAGATAGTCTCAAAAGTGCTGAAGGCCAAAAGGCCAGATCTTACATTGAAAAACGCAAAATTACTTTAGAAAGCCAAAAGCAATTTGGATTAGGGTACGCATCTATCCAACAAAGAGCTCTATCTTCTTATCTAAAAGAAAAAGGGTATACTTTTGAGCTTATGGAAATGGCAGGCCTTTTACAGCAAAGAAAAGAGAAAGATGAAAGTAGCGGGATAGATCGTTTAAAAGGAAGGCTTATTTTTCCTATTTTAGATAAAAGAGGGCGTTTAGTAGGGTTTGGGGGAAGAAGCTTAAACCAAGAAGAGCCTAAATATTTGAATTCTCCTGAAACTCCCCTGTTTAAGAAAGGAGAAACTTTATATGGTATTTATGAGATTTATAAAAATCTAGAGCTTTTAAAAAGACTTTCTAAGGGAATGCAGCCTTTTCTTGTGGTGGAAGGTTATATAGATGTAATTTCTTTAAGCCAGGAAAAGATTACTGCTGTTGCTCCTATGGGAACGGCCCTTACAGAGCAGCAACTTCTAGAGATCTGGCGAATAAACTCTGAGCCTTATCTATGTTTTGACGGAGATATGGCTGGCAAAAGAGCAGCTATGCGGGCTTTGGATAAGTCTCTTCCATTTTTAAAGCCTGGATTTTCTTTAAAATTTGTTTTTCTTCCTAAGGGGGAGGACCCTGATAGTTTAATTCAATCAGGACGTAAAGAAGTATTTTTAAAGTCTTTGGATTCTTCTCTCTCTTTAGCTGATACCTTGTGGGATTTTCTCGTAGAGGGTAAGCGTTTGGATACACCAGAGTTATTAGCTGCTTTTAAGAAAGGGTATAGGGAAAAACTTTCCTTCATAAAGGATCGAGACGTTAGGGAAGCTTATCGTCTTGATTTTGATGAGAGGTTTGAAAAATTTTATGTAAGCAAGCATTTTTCAAAAAAATTACAAGAAAAAAAGCTGTATGTTACTAAAAAAGAAAATTTTTTAAACTCTCCCCAAACTCTTTCACAAAGGCATACGTTACCTCGCATGCAGAAAGTCCAGGATGCTTCCTTTACAAGGCAAAAAGTTCTTTTAGGAATGGTAGTCCGCTATCCTTTTTTGCTTGAATTAGAGGGGGAAGCTTTATTGCAAGTATCCTTTTTTCGAGAAGAATATGCAAAAATAAGGGATGAACTTATTTCCTTTTATGAATTAGGAAATTCTCTTGAATTTAAGGCGTTGCATATTTATCTTATAGAGAAAGGGTATGATAGTCTTTTAAAAGAATTTTTTGAGAAAGATTTATTAATAATCGCACCTTTTATAAAAGGACATTCTTCTTCTGAGGAAATAAAAGAGCATTGGAAAGAATTATGGAAACTCATTGAAGAAGAGCCTATGTTAAAGAAGGATATAGAAATTGCTAAGGAAGACTTTTTTAAAACGATGTCTTCTGAAGCTTGGCAACGGTTGCGTTTGTTACAGGAGTTGCCTAAAACGAAATAAGATGGAAACAAGAGAGAAAGTATAATGTCTGAAAAAGAGAAAATTGCGCCGCAAGAACGGATGGAAGACCAAGAGGATATTTTAGAATCTAAAGAATCACCTGCTCAATTTAAACGTCTTCTAAAGCTAGGAAAAGAAAGAGGATATATTACGTATGATGAGCTGAACACGGCGCTTCCTCAAGATAAGCTGACATCAGAGCAAATTGAAGATGCTATGACGGCTATCTCTGAAATGGGAATTAATATAATAGAGTCTGAGGAGACTGAAACTTTAACTTTAGGAGAAGCAGGTGTTGTTGAGCCAGTTGAAGTCCTGTCCGAAGCTTTAGGTCGGACGGATGATCCAGTACGTATGTACCTGAGAGAAATGGGTAATGTAGAGCTCCTTTCTCGTGAAGGCGAGATAGAGCTTGCTAAGCGGATCGAGTCCGGTAAAGAAATGATGATTGCGGGGATCTGCGAAAGTCCTCTAACCTTACGTGCGCTTCTTAACTGGCGAGATGCCATAGTGGAAAATCGGATGCTGATTCGAGAACTCGTTGTTGTTGAGCTTCCTACAGACCAAGATATGTTAGAAGTGGAAAGCGAGAAAGAAGCAGAGGAAGAAGAAAATGAACCTTCTTCATTAGAAGAGGGAGAAGAACAAGAAGCTCTGACTTCTGAATCTAACGAAGAAGAAATGAGCGGTCTCGCACAGGTGGAAGAGACCATGCGCCCTAAAATTCTGGATGCTCTTAATACGATTATTTCTTTAAAAGAAGAACTTTATAAAGTTCAGAAAAAAGGAAATGAGAAAAAAGGAAAAGATCTTAAAAAAGAAATAGCCGGCTTGGTGCAAAATTTGCATTTGAACCCTCAACGTATTGATGAACTTGTGGGAGAGCTTTATAAGCTTAATCAGCAACTTATTGCGCAGGAGGGAAAGCTTTTACGCCTTGCTGAAAGTGCTGGCGTAAAAAGAGAAGCCTTTTTAAAAGAATATCTGGGGCATGAGGCAGATCCATCTTGGTTAGATCATATTCGTACTCTTTCCGGTAAGGGATGGAAGAAGCTCATAGAAGAAAATGAAGTGGCTCTAAAAAAGCTACGTGAACAAATAGCTAACGTGACAGAAGATCTTGGTTTAGATGTTGCGGAGTTTAAGCATCTTGTCAGCACAGTACAAAAGGGTGAAAGACAGGCGACTCAGGCTAAAAAAGAGATGATTGAGGCTAATCTTCGGCTTGTTATTTCTATTGCAAAAAAATATACAAATCGTGGGTTGCAATTCTTGGATCTAATCCAGGAAGGTAACATTGGGCTTATGAAGGCAGTAGATAAATTTGAATATCGTCGAGGGTACAAGTTCTCCACTTATGCAACGTGGTGGATTAGACAGGCTATTACTCGGTCTATTGCAGACCAGGCACGTACTATTCGTATTCCAGTTCATATGATTGAAACAATTAATAAGCTTGTACGTACTTCGCGACAAATGATGCATGAAATTGGACGCGAGCCTACGCCAGAGGAGCTTTCTAAAAAATTAATGATGCCGTTGGATAAGGTGCGTAAAGTACTTAAGATCGCAAAAGAACCCATTAGCTTAGAAACACCTGTTGGAGATGAAGAAGATAGCCATCTTGGGGATTTTATTGAAGATAAGAACGCAGTTCAGCCTATAGATGCGGCCATTCAACTTAATCTAAAGGAAACAACAACAAAGATTTTATCAACGCTTACCCCGAGAGAAGAGCGTGTTTTGAGGATGCGCTTCGGTATAGGAATGAACACAGACCATACTTTAGAGGAAGTAGGGCAGCAATTTAACGTTACAAGAGAGCGTATTCGCCAAATTGAAGCTAAGGCTCTACGTAAGCTTAAACATCCTAGCCGGTCTAAGAAGCTTAAAAGCTTTATTGATTAAGAGGGAAAATGCTTCTTTTAGAGCAGATTGAACTGAAACTAAGAGAAGCTTTTCATCCTGTTTTTTTAGAAATTGAAGATTTTTCCCATCTGCATAAAGGGCATAGGGAAGTAAAAACCTTTCTAAATAACCAGGATTTTCCTACACATATTAAAATTACTATGGTTGCTTTAGCTTTTAGAGAACTTTCTCGCCTTGAATGTCAAAGAAAAGTATATGCTACATTGGGAGAAGAGATACTTTCTTCTATTCATGCGATTACACTCTCTTTAAGTGCACCAAAAGAAAATGAAAGATAAAGCTTTAAAAGCAGATTATTAAACAGAAGCGCTGGTTTTTTTATCACGTAGAGCTTTAATGAGGCCAGAAACACTGCCGCCATTTCGTTGAATAATGGAACCATACTCAGAGCGCTGTGTAACGCTCATGCTTATTCCTTCTACAACAACATCAAATATTTTAAGGCCTTGTGGTGTGCTATAAAGAACCCAATCAATATTAATAGGATCACCTTCAGGCTTTATTAAGCGAGATTTAACAACAATGCCGTTATCTTCTTTCGTGCGTGTTGAAATTACTTCAAATACGTTTTTAGGATCATATTGCGCAAACTTTGATGCATAACTCTTAGCAACTGAATCATCGAATAGTTCTAGGTATTCTTTGCGTTCTTGGTCATTTGTGGTGCGCCAGTAACGACCTAAGCAAAATTTACCAATGGCATCTACAGCAAAGTTCTCATTAAATAAAACTTTAAACCGGTTTGTTCTTTCTGCTTCTGTAATACTTTTTGATATAAGAAGAGAAGTAGCTTTATGTCCTAGGTCTTGGATAAAAGTTGCAGCTTGCTGTGCAAGAGGGTTTGATGGTTGGGAAGAAGAGGGAGGTACATCTTTTTGAGTGTTTCCATCAGCATAAGCGCTGGATATTAAAAATGGAGCAGTCCCTAAACTAAGATTTAAGATGCATGTAAGAGTAAAAAAAGAAATCTTTTTCATGATGTTGCCCAGATATATTGTCTATCTTTTATGGTGTTGGATGGTCTGTGAATAAGTCTTCATCTAGATTTTCAGTAGAACTATCATCGAATTCTACGTCTTTTGTAACTTTAGCATATGTACGCTGCCAATATAAGCTTCTAAGAGCAGCGTAATAATCAAGAGAATCCTTTTCAAGATGCTCCAGCATGTTTAGATGTTTCCCTTTTTCATCGATATATAACAATGTAATGTAGGCATACTGTAAATTAGGCTTATGCTTATGAATACTATAATATATAAGAGGATCTGAGAAGTAATCAGCTGTTAGCCCTACAATTCCTCTGAAGTCAGTAGGTCCAAGAATAGGAAGAACAAAATAAGGGCCAGGACCAAATCCCCACACTCCCAAGGTTTGTCCAAAATCTTCCGCATGGACCGGCACGCCCATTTCCGAAGCAACATCAAAAAGGCCTAATATCCCAAATGTTGAGTTAATTAAGAAGCGAGTAAGGCTTTGTCCTGCCTTTTCTAATTTGCCTTGAAGAAGATTGTTTGCGAAAAAAAGAGGTGTGGATAGATTAACTAAGACATTGTGTACACGTTTCTGAACAAAGGTAGGAAGAACCTCTTGATAAATATGAATGCCTGGATTGATAAGAAGGCCATCTAAGACCCTATTAAATTCAAAAACAACACGATTAAGAGGTTCAAAAGGATCAAAGGGTTCTAAAGGGCTTTCTTCCGGAGCTGCATCATGTGTAGTTTCTTCTTGATCTGAGAAAGGAGAAGGATGGTCATTTGCTCCTTGTACATCTGGCGCATTTAACAACAAAATGAAGATAAGAGAACGTGCGACATACCGCAAAAGAAGAGGAAGAAAGGTTTTTTTCATTGCATAATTTTTTTCAAGAACTTGTTTGGCGTCCTAGTTTATGGGAGTTGTTTTTACTTTGATTACCACCTTACAAGCATTCTTTTTTTCTTAGCAAGAAAAAAGATAAGAAACTGACATAAAATACTCTTGAGATGCGGAAACTGTTCTTTTTTAGCATTACTATGTTTCGATCCCATGAAAAACAAGATTTTCCCAGGCTTAAATGCCTTTCTCCCATTGACACCCATAAAATCCCATGCTATCCCAATAAGTAGAGTAGTCCTCTATTATAAAGAAATTTCTAGAAACGACGGCACCATAGGAAAAGTTTATAAGGTATCATGGCTTTATTTTTGTCTACTTACGTGAATAAGATTGACAAAAAAGGAAGAATTTCTGTTCCTGCCTCTTTTCGTGCAACGCTAGCTGGGAGTTCTTTTGCAGGGGTTGTTCTATTTCGTTCTTATAAGTGTCCTGCTCTTGAGGGGTGTTCCATGGAGCGGATGGAGCAGTTAAGTCAGAGTTTAGACAATCTTGATCTTTTTTCAGACACGCAAGAAGATTTTTCATCTGCTTTATTTGCTGAGGCATGCCCGCTTTCTTTTGATGGAGAGGGGCGCATTCTTCTTCCTTCATCGTTGTTGGAATATTCAAATATTTTGCAAGAAGCTATTTTTGTGGGTCAAGGCCCCACTTTTCAAATTTGGGAGCCTAATCAATTTAAATCTCATCACCTTCAAGTGCGTGAGCGCCTTCAAACAAGTAAAAGGACTTTGCGTCTTAAAGATCCTGTTGATTTAAAAAAATGAAGAGGAAAAGGTGACCCTATCAAATACACAGCATATCCCCGTACTTTTGAATGAGGTTTTAACTTATCTCATGCCTCAGGATGGTAAAATATATGTGGATGGTACATTTGGGTGCGGTGGATATAGTAATGCAATTTTGGACAAGGCAAACTGTGTTGTAGTAGGAGTAGACCAAGATAAAAATGCCCTTCCTTTTGCTAAAGAGTTACAAAAAAAGTACCCAGAAAGATTCCATTTTATTCAAAACAATTTTAGAGAATTGGTAAAAATTTTAGAGGAAGTAGGAGCTTCTTCCGTTGATGGTGTTATTTTAGACTTAGGGGTGTCTTCTCCTCAATTAGACTGTAAGGAGAGAGGTTTTTCTTTTAGTAAAGAGGGGCCTCTTGATATGAGGATGGGGACGGGAAGTATGACGGCAGAGGAAGTTCTTAAGACTGCCTCTATGGAAAAACTAGCAGATATCTTTTTTTATTTAGGCGAAGAGCGTAAAGCACGTTCAATTGCTCGTGCCATTGTGGAGAAACGCGAAAAAGAGAAGCCTCTCCAAACAACGTTAGAACTAGCGGAATTGGTGCGACGTACCGTAAAAGGAAATACAAAAATAGACCCTGCAACTCGTACATTTCAAGCTTTGCGTATTTATGTAAATGATGAGCTTGGAGCGTTGCATGAAGTTTTAGAAAAAATCCCTTTGTTTCTTGCTCCGAATGCAAAGGTTATTATTGTTACATTTCATTCTTTAGAAGATCGACTTGTTAAAAACTCTTTTAAACGAATAACCACTCTTATGCATGAAGATTTGCCTTATTTTACCTTATTAACACCCAAACCAATCGTTGCTTCGAAAGAAGAAATTGCTAAAAACCCACGCGCAAGATCTGCAAAGCTAAGAGCAATTAAACGAACCTCAATAGAAATACCACAAGGTTTTTTTGAAAAAATTCAGCAAAACCAAGTATAAAGAGAGAAATTATTTATGCCACGACTTCTTGTGTTTTTAGGACTTATAATTTGTGGGGTTGGATTCTCTCTCTTTCAAATAAAATATCGTGTGATTGCTTTAGAGCAAGAGCTTTATGCTGCTCGAGAAAAAATTATAGAAATAGAGCATTCTATCCATATTCTAAAAGCAGAATGGGAGCATCTCAACCAACCGCAACGATTGCAGGAACTGGCAGAAAATCATTTAGATGTAAAACCGTTTGAAAAAGAACAGTACCTCGCATCTTCTTCTTTTACAAAAGAAGGAGATTCTTTTATAGAATCCATTGAAAAAGTAGTAAATGAGGATGTAAAGAAAGAAACACTTGGAAAACCAATTTTAGTACAGTATGTTCCGGTATCTATGCATAGATAGGTAAGGAATAATGTATTTTCCTGAGTCAATATCCCGAAAAAAATTTTTTGATTTAACATTTGATATTAAGAAATCCCAAAGCTTTTTTTCTTTTTTTCAGTTTGAAAAAAGAGAAGGTGTGCGGCTGATCCAAGCAAAAGGAAGGCTTTTAGTAACAAGCGCCTTTTTTATTTTATTTTTTCTTTCTATTATTGTGCGCCTAGTAGAAATTATGGGGATAGAAGGAGAGGAAAGCTCTTTGCTAGGAAATAATCCGATAAAACCGATTACGTTTTCTCGGGCAGATATCATTGATCGTAATGGAGTACTTTTAGCAACAAATTTAAAGACTGCTTCTTTATATGCACATCCCCACCAGATTGTGGATGTAGAAGAAGTTGTAGAAAAGCTTGTAAGTGCTTTGCCTATGTTCACTCCAGAGGAAGTGCGTTCAAAATTAAACTCTTCTAAAAAATTTGTATGGCTCGCGAGAAATTTGACGCCTGAAGAACAGGCTAAAGTCCATAACTTAGGTATTCCTGCCTTTAATTTTCACTATGAGGAAAAACGCGTATATCCTCAGGGCCATCTTTTGGCGCATGTATTAGGATTTACTAATGTTGATAATCAAGGGATAGGAGGCGTAGAGTATTTTTTTAATAAAAACCTTGTGAAGAATAAAGATCCGCTACAACTTTCTATTGATATACGAATCCAGCATATTATTACAGAAGAACTTAAGAAAGATATTGAAGTATATAATGCTAAAGGAGGAACTGCGCTTGTTTTAAATATTAAAACAGGCGAGATTCTTGCAATGGCTTCTTTGCCTGATTTTGATCCCAATGCTCCTCAGCAGGCTACCCAGGATGTTCTGTTTAATAGGGCTACTCTTGGTGTTTATGAGATGGGCTCTCTTTTTAAAATCTTTACAGCTGCTATGGCGTTGGATAAAGGGGTTACTTCCTTAAAAAAAGGTTATGATGCTTCTCATCCTATGAAAGTAGCGCGTTTCACAATTACAGATAACCATCCTAAGAATCGTTGGTTATCTGTTCCTGAAATTATTATTTATTCTTCGAATATTGGCACTGCCAAGATGGCTCTCGAGGTAGGTGTCGCAGCTCAAAAGGAGTTTATGAAAAAGATAGGTTTTTTGCAGCCTTTAACTTTAGAGCTTTCAGAAGTAGGACGTCCTCTTATTCCAAAAGAATGGACAGAAGTTTCAGCAGTGACAATTTCTTATGGATATGGATTAGGTGTTAGTCCTTTGCAATTGGCGTGTACTTTGGGGGCTATGATTAACAAAGGTATTTTTCAAAATCCTACATTGCTTCGAAGAGAGGCTGAAGTAAAAGGAAAGCAGATTATTCGAGAGGAAACATCAGATCAAATAAGGAAACTTATGCGGCTTGTTGTGACCCATGGTACGGGGAGAAAAGCAAAAGTGGATGGATATTTGGTAGGTGGAAAATCGGGATCAGCTTATATCAGAAATGTAGGGGGACGAGGGTATAATAAGAAAGAAAACTTAGCTACTTTTGTGGCGGGTTTCCCCATGCAAGATCCTGAATATGTGATTTTAGTTTTACTGGATTGTCCAAAAGGGAATAAGGAAACGTTTGGTTTTACTAGTGGCGGATGGACTTCAGCAAATACAGTTAGGCGTATTATTAGCCGCATAAGTCCTATTCTAGGCGTGCTTCCTATGGATGAAAATAATCCTTCTATACAAAAAGCTATCGCTATTCCTGAGTTTATAGGGGATAAAGAAAATACTGGAGCTCTTCGCCATGTACGCTATTAAGTATATCCCAGAATTTTTGTGGAAGGAGTTTAATTTTAAGGCATTAGATATTCTTAAGCACCTTGAGATACAAGGTATTTCTCAAGATTCAAGAACACTCCAAAAAGAAGAACTATTTATTGCTTTGGATGGAACTAAATACGCTGCTACGTACTTTCTAAAGGAAGCAATTCAACATGGAGCAGCTGCGATACTTTTACAAGAAAGAGAAAAAAAGAGCCTTGATGACATAGGAGAAGATATAGAAGAAAAAGAAGGTATTTATTATATAAGATCAGTTCCTCTTCTTTTTACTAAGAGTGATCCTCGGTCTTTTGTAGGGTATATGGCAGCGTGCATGTATCCCCAAAAGCCTAAATATCTTTTTGCTGCTACAGGAACGAATGGTAAAACATCCGTTAGTTTTTTTGTACGGGATATTATGGTAGGGCTTGGATTTCCTGCAGCAGCTTTGGGTACTATTGGAATATTTATCAAAAATAAAGAGGAAGAGCGTATAGAGAAGTATTCCTCTCTCACAACACCTGACCCCCTAACCTTACAAAAAATTCTCAATCAGCTTTCTCACCAAGGAATAGAAGCCGTTGCTCTCGAAGCTTCGAGTCATGGGCTTGACCAAGGTAGGCTTCTCGGAATTTCATTAAGTGCTGCAGGTTTTACAAATCTCACGCCTGAACATCTTGATTACCATCCTACGATGGAAGAATACTTTCATGCAAAAAGTCTGTTATTTAAAGAT
>CAYUAL010000049.1:0-10962 GCA_964442815.1 uncultured Alphaproteobacteria bacterium
TTTTAGCGACCGAAGTCTTTCTCCCGAATGACGTATGCGGTATTAGCTCCAGTTTCCCGAAGTTATTCCCCACTAAAAGGCAGATTCCCACGTGTTACTCACCCGTCTGCCACTCAGTCATAGACCGAAATCTATGCTTCGTTCGACTTGCATGTGTTAGGCGTGCCGCCAGCGTTCGTTCTGAGCCAGAATCAAACTCTCAAGTTTAATTTTGAATTGACGAACATGTACATCTTTTTAGTCTGCATATTGCGACAGGTGTACAGTTGTCTTTATACAGCTGTTGCCTATGCATCCCTTTGGTTTTATTTCGGATTTACAATTTCAAAGATCTTCCTAGGATCACCCCTTAGAGCAGGGGTCTTTTCCGTCGGTGAAACGTACCATACTCATTTCATTTTGCTATTGCAAGCTTTTTTTTACTTTTTTTTTATTTTTTATGCCTCCTCTTCCAGAATAAACCCCTCTCACTATTGAGCTAACCACCTACATAAGGTAAAATTTAATTTGTACTGCTTTAAACGAAAGGAGAAAAAGATGGCCATTCATCAAAAAATACAATTCTTCAGTATTTTAGTTTTAGGACTGATATCTATCAATAGCTATGAGGCCTATGGGAGTTCTCTTACTGTTCAAGAATGCCAGGAAGCTTTTAACTTATTTGAGACAAACGGCTCTATTTCTATCTCCTCCAATCTTAGAATGGCTATGAATTCTTTAGGATACTACCCAACAGAAACAGAGTTCAATAATATAACAAACGAAGCCAATGCAGAGGAAAAGGGTAATATTACATTTTCAGAATTTATAAAAATTATGGGATGCCAAACGTAAAGAAAGAAACATTGAGAAGAAAATTTGGCGCGCCCGAGAAGATTCGAACTCCTAACCTCCTGATCCGTAGTCAGGTGCTCTATCCAGTTGAGCTACGGGCGCTTATACATAACCTATTTCAATGAAATATTATGTTGAGAGGTACCCTACTGAAGGTTAGCTTTTTTTTCAAGTGAAAAAAGATATATTCTTTTATACAGCCTTACGACACAGAATATTTAACCAGGAATCTGAAGGACTAGGAGCCGCATGCTTAATGGTAGAAGCGCTTTCCCATATCTCTATTACGTCAAATAACCCTTTTAAATAAGGGGATATTTTTTCCTTATCCATATTATAAAAATCTCGACCATTCGTAGACATTTCTTCATTTCCATATTTATAGGAAGCATAAAATATGCCAAGAGAATTTAAAGCTTCATGTATTCTTGTTAAGACGTGTCTAGTTTCATTATAGGGCACATGCAACAAGGAAGCACAAGCCCACACGCCATCAAACTTTTCCTGAAAATGCATATCTTCAAAACGAAGAAGAGTTACAGGAAGCCCTGTCTCTTTTTTTGCTATAGCTACCATTGCTTCAGAAGCATCAAAAGCTGTGACTTTATATCCTTTTTCCATAAAATACTTTGAGTCCCTACCTACGCCACATCCTGCATCGAGAATAGAGGCCCCTACAGGCAAATGGCTTAGAAATTTTTCATAGGCAGGCGCCATATTAATTTTAAGAGTACGTTCATAAAATTCAGCTGCATTTTTATTATAATATTCTATAGAAGACATGACTTATCACCTAATTAATTTTTTTACGTTTAAAATTAAAACATTATTGTCCTATTTTGCGACATAGGATATTCAGCCAAGAGTTGGAAGGACTTGAAGCAGCAGCATTCTTAGTAAGAGAAGCACTTTCCCGTATTTCTATAACTTCAAATAGCCCACTCAAGTAAGGAAATATCTTTTCTTCATTCATATTATAAAAGACCCGGTCATCAGCCCCCATTTTTTGGTCCCCATATTTATAAGAAGCATATAGTATGCCATCTAGTCTTAATGCTTTGTATATTCTTGTTAATACGTTTCTCGTCTCTTCATAGGGAACATGTAGCAAAGAAGCGCTAGCCCATACGCTATCAAACTTTTCCTGAAAATGCATATCTTCAAAACGAAGAAGAGTTACAGGAAGCCCTGTCTCTTTTTTTGCTATAGTTACCATCTCTTCAGAAGCATCGAAAGCCTCTACTTTATAGCCTTTTTCTCTAAAATACTTTAAGTCCCTCCCTACACCACATCCTGCATCAAGAATAGACGCTCCTACAGGCAAGTATCTTAAGAATTTCTCATAAGCATCCGACATATCAAACTTACATGTTCGCTCATAAAACTCAGCTGCATTTTTATTGTAATATTCTACGGAAGACATAACGACCTACCTATAATATATCTGTTATTTAAGAAAGTGTCTGTGGCTTTTGAGAAGTACCATCCATAAACTCCTTCTCTTCTTGCAAGAGTTTTTGCAAGCTAGCAACATCGTCACGAGCCCATAAACTATGACGAAGAGAAGATACGGATTGCGTAATTTGGTCTTTTGGAATACCACACAAAGTCATAATAGCCGAAGCTATCTGCAAACTTGGTTCTAATGTTTCTGGAATAATAACAATAGCTCCAGCCTTTTCCAGCTTAAGAGCATGGTCTGTATCTTTAGCTCTCACAAAAATAGGGACATCAGGATAATTTCTCTTTAAAGTCATAACCGTACGAGAAATAGTCGCAGGTTGGTCGATAGTTAAGACAATAGCCCGTGCTCTTTCTACTCCAATGGCATTAAAAATTTCTGGACGACGCGCATCCCCAAAGAACACAGGTAATCCTTGACGCTTGCCTTCACTAATACGCCCCATATTCATGTCAATAGCAACATAAGGCACCATATGTTCCCCTAAAAGCCTCGTTACTATTTGTCCTATACGTCCAAATCCTACTACCACCACGTGTGATTTTAAGTCACGGGTTTCTTCTTGAGCTAAATAAACGTTATTTTTTGCACCTGGGGGTTCTGTTAATTTAGTTATAACTCTTCCCAAATAAGCCAATAGAGGCGTCAAACTCATGGAGAGGGCAACAGTAAGGCTCAATATATGGGCCATTTCCACAGAGATAATGTCTCCTCTTATAGCCGGCGTGAATAAAACAAAAGCAAATTCTCCCCCTCCAGCAAGCAAAAGGGCAATCCGAAAGGAAGTTGTCCACCATAAGCGAAATAACTTACATAAAAGAGCTAAAATTACCATCTTCCCAAATAAAAAGGCAACTAATATGCCTAATATCACTAGGCACTGATCCCAAAAAAGTTGAAGATCTATCTCCATTCCAATACTCATGAAAAAGAGCCCAAGAAGAAGTCCTTTAAACGGGCTAATATCTGCTTCTACTTGATGACGATATTCTGTTTCAGCTAGCAACAGCCCCGCTAGAAAAGCTCCCAGCTCCATAGAAAGCCCAGAAAACCCTGTAGCATAAGCAGTTAGCAATATCAAAAGAAGCGTCATTGCCACAAAAAGTTCAGGATTCCTAGTTCCCGCTACTATCCTATAAATAGGACGAATAAGAACACGCCCTAATACCCCAATAGTAACTAAAACAAAAGTTCCCTTAAGAATAGATACAGCAAGAGCTGCAAAAATAAAACTTGCAGTGAAATCCCCTTCCGTTTGATTAAGAAGATTCACAAGCACCAAAAATAGTACTACCGCTAAATCTTGCAATAGAAGCACAGAAAAAGTAACACGCCCATAACGAGACCCCATATCTCCTCTTTCTATAAGAATTTGCACAACTACAGCTGTGGAAGATAAGGATAACGCCGCACCTATAACAATGGATGCATCAAGACTAAGATGAAGAAGAAAATAGCAGATCAGGCCAATAATAAAAGCTGTCACTACTACTTGTATGATACCAAGGCCAAAGACATACTTCTTTAAAGAAGAAAGTCTTTCCCAAGGAAGTTCCAAACCAATTGTAAAAAGAAGGAATACAACACCAAGCTCTGCAATATGCTTTGCATACTCTACACCCTCAATTAATTTAAATCCAAAGGGACCTACTAAAACACCAGCCAATAAATAACCAAGAACGGGACTCTTCAGAAAGCGACGCATAACGGAAACAACAATAACTGCCGCTGATAAAAAAATAAGTATATCTTGAAGATAAAACTTAAAATCCACGTCTACTTAAATACCTCTGCTTCGCATTGTTATATACAATTAAGGAAAGAAAAAATTCCTCCCCTTAGATTGTTTTGTAAGATGTTTTTGTTTAATATACAATGACAGTGCCGAAAAATGACAACAAAGTCAAATCTTGTAAAAGAAAAACTCCTTTTTTCTGAAAAATCGCTTCTCAAAAAATTAATTCCCTCTTAGGATGGTTCCTAGCTTCTTATAATATTTCTATGAGTGCTTCCATAATGCCCTCTTCTTTTCCTTTCCATGCTAAAATAGTAGCGACCCTTGGTCCTGCATCAAGCTCTTTCGAAAAAATCCAAGCTCTTCTTGAAGCGGGCGTAAATGTATTTCGCCTTAATTTTTCTCATGGCACTAAGGAAGAACATAAAAAACGTTTTGATATTATCCGCCACTTAGAAAAACAGAAAAATATGCCCATTGGCATTTTTATGGATCTCCAAGGCCCTAAATTACGTATTGGAACGTTTGAAAAAGGCTCTGTTTTTTTGAAGCAAGGCTCTTCCTTCCAGTTAGATTTAAATCCGGAACCAGGATCTGAAGTACGCGTATATCTCCCCCATAAAGAAATCTTTGATATTCTTCAAAAAGATGTCCACCTTCTTTTAGACGATGGGAAAATCCATCTTTCTGTCAAAAGCCGTGGAAAGGACTCCGTTATTACAGAAGTATTAGTGGGTGGCTTTTTATCTGATCGTAAGGGAGTCAATGTTCCTAATGTTAAATTGCCTCTTTCTGCCCTAACAGAAAAAG
Organism: uncultured Alphaproteobacteria bacterium; assembly: GCA_964442815.1. Lineage (GTDB taxonomy): Bacteria > Pseudomonadota > Alphaproteobacteria > 16-39-46 > 16-39-46 > CAYUAL01. The sequence continues at coordinate 4,842 of CAYUAL010000049.1, forward strand.
ATAAAGACGATCTTCTGTTTGGACTTGAAATGGGAGTAGACTGGGTTGCGCTTTCCTTTATCCAAACACCTGAAGATATTGAAGAAGCAGCCCGCCTAATCAAAGGACGAGCAGGAATTATTGCTAAAATTGAAAAACCGTTAGCTGTTAATTACCTCGAAGAGATCCTTCCTTTTTGCGATGGCGTAATGGTAGCTCGAGGTGACCTAGGTGTAGAAATGCCTCCAGAAGCTGTTCCTCCTATCCAAAAACATATTATCCATAGCGCCAGAAAAGCTGGAAAACCTGTTATCGTAGCAACGCAAATGCTAGAATCTATGATTCATTCTCCTTCTCCTACCCGTGCAGAAGCTTCTGATGTCGCTACGGCCATATATGAAGGAGCTGATGCCGTCATGCTTTCAGCAGAATCCGCCTCTGGAGACTATCCCATAGAAGCAGTTTCCATCATGCGCCGGATTATCCAAAGTGTAGAACAAGATCCTCTCTTTAAAAAACTATTAACTGCAAATCGATGCGAGCCCACTTCTACTGCGGAAGATGCCCTCACCCATGCTGCACGAGAAATAGCAGACACCCTCCATGCAAAAACTATTATTACTTTTACAGAAACAGGAGAAACAGCTCGACGTGCTTCTCGAGAAAGACCTTATTGTCCTATTTTAGGGATGACATCTAATTCTAAAACAGCTCGCCATCTCACACTGCTATGGGGAGTACACCCCGTTATTGTGCCTTTTATCGATGTTTTCACAGAAATTGATTCCTTAAGCCAAAAGCTTGCAAAAGAAAAAAATTTATGCAAAAGTGGCGACTGGCTTGTTTTAACAGCTGGCCTTCCTCTTGAAAAGGGAAACACTACCAATATTGTACGCGTTATTCGTGCATAATTAAAAAATATATTTCTTAATTTTGCCCATGCTTTTAGGGCAGATAATTATTAAAAAATAGCTTTTATTGGATAAAAGGGATTTTGCATGAAAAACGTAAAAAATTTTTCTCTTTTTCTTCTCCTATGTTTTCTCTGTCTTTCCTGCTTTTTCTCTCCCGCTTTTGCCAAACAGCGAAGCCTTTTTTTATATAACACGCATACCCAGGAAAAGTTTCAAGGCACCTACACAAATAAAGATGGATCCCATAATAAAAAGAAGCTTAAAGAAATAAACCGTGTTCTGCGAGACCACCGTTCGAATGATGTCTATCCCATTGATCCTTGCTTGCTAGACCTACTCTATGATCTTATTTCGTTGCTTCTTAAGGATGGTATTCTTAAAGGAGATCCTACTTCTATTAAAATTGAAGTGATCTCGGCTTATCGTTCTCCTAAAAGCAATCATCTCCTTCAACAAAAAGATAAAGGTGTTTCTAAAAATAGCTTGCATATGAAAGGTCGAGCCATTGATATCTACGTACCGGGCGTTCCTTTAAAAACTCTAAGGGATAAAGCCAAAGCCCTCAAACGAGGGGGGGTTGGCTATTATCCCAAATCTGGATTTATCCATGTCGACAATGGCCGCATCCGTTGTTGGGGGCCTTAGGAATAAAAATATCAAACTTTAACCTCTCCCCTTGGGGGAGAGGTAAGTTATCTTATCCGGAAGCTCACTTCTATTCTTAAGAAAAAGTTATAAATTTTTATAAGGAGGTCCTCCTATTTATCTTGGATGCGAGAATAAAATCGTTTTCTGTTAAGCCATGTATCTTATGGGTCCAGATTTCTACCCGGCATTTACCCCAAGCAATATGAAGATCTGGATGATGTCCTTCTGCTTCTGCAATCTCAGCAACTTTGTTCGCAAATTCTATAGCTTTTAAAAAAGTAGGAAATACGTATTCTTTTTCTATATGGCCTTCTTTATTAAAGCCCCAACCAGGTTGAAGTTGTTTTAAAAGATCCTGGCTTTGCTCTTTAGAAAGAGGCGGTGCTCCTGCCTGGCAAGGCGTACAGTTTTTTGTATGCAGTTCTTTTTCCACGAGCTCTCCTTTTCTGCCTATTCATACTCTAAGGTACCTTCCACTCCAATAGGCCATACTTCGGCGCCTATATCCTCTAATCTTTCTCCCATTTGTGTAGTTAGCTTTTCCGCTAAAGTACATTTATGATAACCAGCTTTATCCCTTCGAGGAGATGCAAGTATCTGCTCCATCATCTGTGAAACTTTCTCTTTCTTCTTTGCTGGCTTTGTTTGTTCATCTGTAAGCACAGCTTTTATATTGTTAAAGCGCCTTAATGTTAACCCATACTGCTCCCGATAAACTCCATCATAATCCCCTGAAAAAGAAGGAACTGTAATGGGATACTCTAAAACAACCGCCCCAGGAGGAACGCGCCCAACCAAAGATACTTCCCTTTCCGTTAAAATATTACAGGTATAGTGTGTGCTAACTCTAATATGACCTGCTGCATGATGTGCTGGAACACTGAAAGGCAAAACCTCTCTAAGCATTACTTCATCAAGCACCATACCATGTAAAACCCCTAAAAAGGGATTTACTGGACGCCCCGTTGCATCATAATTAGGCTCTAAAATTGTAACGTTGTCTCCATAATATTTCATCCCAAAAGCATATTTTCCGCTATGAACAATAGACTCAGAGCAAGAAACAAAAGGATTCCCTCCTAGATCTAATCCAGACACAAGAGCACCATATTTTGTAGGAGCCGCCCCTGTTACCAACCTTCCAAAAAGATCATAATCATTACTATAGATATGCTGAAACCCATACCGATGTTTTTCGAAAGCATGATCATTTATAAGGATTGGCCCTTTTTGTGATAATCCTCTAATTTGTCCTTGTATATTTGTAGCTGCATTATAAAGAAGTATCTGTTGACGTGCATTGGGAGCCGTTCCTAAAGGGATTTGTGTCTTCTTATACGCTGCAGTAGCATAGATTGGCTCTCCTACTGTTTGGGCTTCCCAGTATCTCATACGTGCTGGATGGTTAGGAAAATGCTCTCTAAGAAGATGCGTTCCTCTCCATAAGACTGCAACAGGCTTATCAGCAAAATTGTCTAGATCTTCTAACCACACAGGATCCCTAGGAGAATCCGCTCGAACAAAAGCAATTCCACTTTGCAAAAAAAGTAAAAAAACAAACCCCAAGAAACGCATATTCTTACTCCTTATATATTTAGTTTAAGCTTTTAATAAGATAAGAGACAACCTGATTTAAAAGAAGCATACCAGAAAAAGTTGGGTGAATATGAGAAGCAGAAACAGTTATGAGACCTTCTTCTTTTAGAGAAGCTATCTGTTTTGACTTTAAAAGATTTTGTGTATTTCCTTCAGAAATATCTTCCAACGTTTCTAATTTTATACCTTCTTTGAGGCGTAAGCCCATCATAAGTGCTTCTTCAAAGGACTCTTGCGCTGTAAGAACTATCTCTTCTTCTACTGCATGCCCTTGTTTTTGAACGCAAGCAAGCCACGTTTCAGGTGCTCTAAAGGTCTTTGTAGTGTTTCTTCCTTGTTGAGTCACAATACGCCCATGGGCCCCAGGCCCAATACCAAAATAAGGCGCATATTGCCAATATCCTATATTATGGCGGCTTTCGTGACCTTGTGCAGCAAAATTAGAAACTTCATACGCTGGTAAGCCTGCTTGCGCCATTCTTTGATGCGTAAAAGTAAAAAGCTCTGTCGATTGCTGTTCATCTGGCAAGATAAAGTCTCCCCTACGATGCCTTTGGTAAAAAGCAGTCCCTTCTTCAATAGTAAGCTGATAAAGAGAAAGATGCTTTGACCCTAAGATAAGAGCCTCTTCAAGCTCTTTTTCCCATTCCTGCAAAGTCTGACTAGGACGCGCATAAATAAGATCAAAAGAGTATCGGGGAAACACCTGTGCAGCAACTTCTATGGCTTTATAAGCTTCATCTATAGAATGGCCACGCCCTAAAAAGGCAAGCCCCTCAGGACGCAAAGATTGCACCCCTATAGAGACCCGGTTGACGCCAGATTGGTAAAGGCTTTGAAATTTATTTACCTCTACCGAATTAGGATTGGCTTCGCATGTAATTTCCATGCCTGGTAAGAAAGTAAATAACTCTTCTGCTTTTTTTATAAGCTTCTCTACTGTACGCGGGTGCATCAAAGAGGGCGTCCCACCCCCAAAAAAAAGACTATGCACAGGATACTTTGGAAAACGCTCTCCCCAATAGGATAGCTCCTCTAAAAGGGCCTTTTCCCAAGCATCTTCTTCAATTTTCTCGCGCACATGGGAATTAAAATCACAATAGGGACACTTTGAAACACAAAATGGCCAATGAATATAAAGCCCAACAGAAGGAAATTGCGGATTAAGACCCATAAATCTTACTTACGCAACAGAAAGCCCTGTTTTTGAGAAAAGATAGGGCATTAAAGCTTTCTTTTTATCCTGAATCAGCTCTTGTGTTCCTTTGCGTGCTAAGGAAAGAAGTGTAGAAAACTGTTCTTCTGAAAAGGGATCCTTTTCCGCAGTTCCTTGGATTTCTACAATGCCCCCTTTACCAGTAAGAATAAAGTTAGCATCCGCTTCAGCTGTACTATCTTCTGCATAATCTAGATCCAACAAAGCCTGACCTTCATGCAGACCGCACGAAACAGCTGCTACAAAATCTTTTAAAGGATGCTGCGCAATTTCTTTTTTCTCCAAAAGTCTTTGGAAAGCTAAATAGAGAGCTACGTAAGCACCAGTAATAGAAGCCGTACGCGTTCCTCCATCGGCTTGAATAACATCACAATCAACCCGAATCTGTCGTTCTCCAAAAGCTTTTAAATCTGTTACAGATCGCAAAGAACGCCCTATTAACCGCTGAATTTCATGGGTACGACCTGTTTGCTTCCCCTTAGATGCTTCACGATCAATCCGGTCATGGGTAGAGCGAGGCAGCATTCCATACTCTGCTGTCACCCACCCAGCCCCTGTTCCTTTTAGAAAAGAAGGCACTTTTTCTTCTATGGTCGCCAGGCATAACACATGTGTATCTCCCACCTTTATAAGGCAGGACCCTTCTGCATACTTAGAACAATTTATTTCTAAAGCAACTGACCGCAACTCATCTGGTGCCCGTTTCGTAGACCGCATTTACTTCTTTTCTCCTGAACTATTTCTATCCTTTAAAACGTTTACTAATATACCCATAGCCTCTACGACAGAAGGAAATCCTTTGTAGCCTATAAGTAAAATGAATACTTCTATAATCTCTTTAGGCGTCCAACCTACATTGAGCATCCCTCTGATATGATTCCTTAAAGGAAGCCCCGTATTGCCTTGTCCAATCAAGCATCCAACAATAGCCACTTCCCTTATTTTATCTGTGAGGCCTTCGCGACAAAATAAGTCTCCATAACAAAATTCTGTAATATACTTTGCGAAATCTGGAGAAAGACTTTCCAGATTTTTTAAATCTTCTAACGCTTCTTCTCCCATTACTTCTCTAAAACGCTGCCACCCTCTTTCTTCTTGATTCATAGAAGTCTCCTTTTTCTCAGTTTTGTAAAAAATAAATTTACCCTTCCCTTCTCAGGGAAGCAAGAAATAAAGTAACCCTTTGAAAATACTATAATTTAAAAAACTAAAAGGCCCTTGAAATAGCAAATAAGGGTTATTATATATTTACATGATACGTTATTTTTTATATGTATAAATCGCATATATCGTTTAACTAAAGTAGATTCATATAACATCAATTACTTACGAGGATTATTAAATGAAAAGTTTCTCTCTTTTAGCACTTGTACTTGCTGCAAGCTTATCTTTTTCTGCTCTTGCAACGCGAAGCGAAGACGTTTCAATCAATGATGATGATGTTCTAATTGCATCTAGATGTCTTCCTGAAGTTGAGAACTTCCTAGAAAAACGGGTTGGTGTCACTCTTGATCATACTAGGTATTTATGCGAACTCATTCCTACGAAAAATGCACAACCTCAAGCCAATTGGAAAGCTCGGTTTGACGAGACTTTAAATGCTTTAAGATGCTTCCCCGAAATCGATGAACTTCAAGGAAAACGGGTTGGTGTTACTGATCACTATACTTCGTATCTACGCAGTCTTGTTCCTTCGATATATAACCGAGAACATAAAGCCAATTGGAAAACTCTATTTGACGAAGCTTTAGATGCTTTAAGATGCTTC